>JAFYMD010000044.1 GCA_017556785.1 Clostridia bacterium
AGCTCGCCTATGGCGTCGGCGGTAACGCTGTTGTTGTGTAGCAGTGCCGATGCCGTGCCGCTGCCTTCGGATAAAATCCCCAATAAAATATGCTCGCTACCAATATAGGTGTGCCCGAATTCTTGGGCTTGTTCGATTGCAATGTTCAATGCTAAATTGGCTTTTTCGGTAAATCCATTAAACCGATACATACAGAATCAACTCCTTTAGGATAATTGTTCCCGCACTTTGGTGGCTCTAATCACGTCTCTTTTTTCGGTGCTGTCGGCATCGGGATGTTGTAACAACAAGGTGGCGGGATGCATTTGGGCATTTAATTGGTTAATGGTTTCAATGGAAACGTGTGGAACCAGTCCCATGGAAACCCCCAGACGCAAATGGGAAAGGGCATTGGAAAATTCCTTTAACGTAAGGGTACGGGCGTTTTGCAACAAGCCCAATCCCCGATAGGCGGCATCTTCAATTTGCAAGGATGAAAGATTTTGACGGGCTTGGTTTTCTTGTAACATGACCTGTTCGGTTACGCAACGCAGATTTTCCAGGGCGGATTGTTCGTCGATTCCCATGGTAATGCGATTGGACAATTGATACAAACTGCCGCTGACCGTACTACCCTCGCCAAAGGTTCCTTGCAAGGTGAGTCCGATCTTGCTTACCGCTTTTGCCAAGGTGTTGATCTCCTTGGTGGCTTCCATGGCAGGCAGATGCAACAAGACCGAGGCTTTCATTCCGGTTCCCAAATCGGTGGGACTTTCGGTCAAAAATCCCATGGTCTTATCAAAAGCGTATGCCAATTGACTGCCGATCATGTCATCGAAACGGTTGATGATGTCATAGGCTTTTTCCAATTCCAAACCGGCAGACAGCACCTGCAACCGCAAGTGGTCGGTGTCGCATAACAGTGCACAAACCGATTCGTCCTCGCTGAGAAGCATGGCACGGTTGTGTCCGCTTTCGGCAAATTCTCGCCCGATCAAGTGGCGTTCTGCCATGGCACGCTTAGCTTCGATCGAGACCGCATCGGGCGCGTAAAACCCCAAATCTTTTTCAATAGCGGCAGAAAGCGCGGGCAACTGAGAGCGTATAATGGTGTAAATTTCCTCTTGCTCTTTCTCGGTTAAACGAGAGGAAAAAAGGTAGTCGGAAAAATTTCTTGCCAATCGAATACGCGTGCTGACAACCATGTCGTTGTGAGCGCCTGCTTGATTGTACCATTTGGATTGACTCATTGCGCAGATCCCTCCCGTGCTCTGATTTCGTCGCGTAATATGGCGGCACGCTCAAATTCTTGTCTTTCTATGGCTTGCGCCAATTCTTCTTTTAGTTGGTCGATTTTGCTTTTTGGGGGAGTGCAATCCACTCCTGACGGCTTTTTTCCAACGTGACTCGCTTTGCCGTGGGCTTTTTCGATCATGGGAGTAAGGGCGTCGTGAAAATGTTTATAACAATCGGCGCAACCGACCTTGCCGCTGTGCACCACTTCTTCAAATCGAATTCCGCATCGCGGGCACCGAACGGCTCCTGCTGCGGTAGTGCCCGAAAGGTCGTTTTGCAACAACGAGCCCAGCAATCCGCCGGTGAACATAGAGGAAAGTCCGTTGTAACCCAATTTGGTTGCACATTCACTACACAGCATTTTTTCTTGGGCGATTCCGTTGATTGACGTACGAATATGTGTGGTAGCGGGTTTGGTATGACAATGTTGACAGATCATAAAAAACGCCTCCTGTTTATAATGCGTTGATAAGCATTTGTTTAAGGATGTTGGCGCGCAATGCATCGCGCACCTCTACGGGGAATCCGGAAAAACAGCGATCGCGCATGGCGGCCTCCATTACGGCGGCGGTTTGCGGTAAAATCACATTTTGCTCTTGCAGATTGCCGATAATGGCACGGGCGGTAGGATGATCCATTTCTCTGCCAATGGAATTGACCAAATGCATGACCACCGAGCCGCGATCCATACGAACACGGGTAATACGAATATAACCGCCGCCTCCCCGCCGACTTTCTACGTTGTACCCGTGTTCCGGTGTAAAGCGAGAGGTGATCACGTAGTTGATTTGGCTGGGAACACAGCCCAAGGTTTCCGCTAACTCGTTACGGCGGATTTCGGCGCTGCCGTCTTGTTCGTGTAATAATTGTAAAATGCGTTGGGTAACTAAATCGCTGATGCCCATTGAACCCATCCTTTCGTATTTGTAACTATCCTTACGATGGTATCATATCACAAAGGTCAAAAAAAGTCAAGGTCAAAAAAAGTCAAATTTTATAAAAAAATAAAAGCGCCACCCAAATGGGTGACGCGGCAGAACAACCTGCAAACGCATTTTCAAGGTTTCTGCCAACGATATTGTGTGCTTGCAAGGGCAAAAATATACCAAGAAAATAAAAAATAAAAAAATGCTTGCATTTTGCAGCGAAGTGTGGTATTCTATAACCTACAATGCAATAGAATCCTATTTTTTCGGAGGTTAATGATATGAATATGCAATGGTATGAAATTGTGTTAGGCGCAGCATTGATTTTGTTTGCCGTTATTATTATCGGTATTATCTTGTTGCAAGAAGGTCGTCGTCAAGGGATTGCAGGTGCAATCAGCGGCGGTGCCGAAACCTTCCTTTCCAAGAGCAAGGCTCGTTCTGTTTCTGAAAAATTGCGTCGTGTTACCAAATACGTAGCAATCATTTTCATGCTTTTGGTAATTGCTGTAGCAGTTGTTGCTCGCATGAACATGCCCGCCGCCTAAAATAAAGTAAAATGCAAAAGACCGTTACGAGCGATTCGTAACGGTCTTTCTTTTTCTGTTTCTGTTTATGCCATGGTTTTGAATTGTGCGATGATAGAGGCAGGATCGTCGGCGTTGAACAGGGCAGAACCTGCTACCAACACGTCGGCACCGGCATCCACAACCAATTTGCCGGTTTCCAAATTAATGCCGCCGTCTACTTCAATGAGCATATCGGTCAGACCTCTGCGGTTGCATTCTTCCCGCAAAATGCGAACCTTGTCAATGGCGCAGGGCATAAAGCTTTGACCGCCAAAGCCGGGTTCCACCGACATAACCAAAATCATGCCGATTTTTTCAAGATAGGGAAATACCGCTTCGGCAGGGGTGCCGGGTTTTACCGAAACCGCAGGAATCACACCGTAGTCGGCTATCATTTTTAACGTGCCTTCAATGTCCGATTCGGCTTCCACGTGAATGGTAATGTAGTCGGCACCGTTTTCGGCGAATTGTTTGATGTATCGATGGGGTTCTTCAATCATCAAATGCACGTCAATGGGCATATCGGTGTATTTGTTTAAATCTTTCAGTACGGGAATGCCGAAAGAAATATTGGGAACAAACATACCGTCCATCACGTCAAAATGCAAAATATCAGCGCCGGCATCGCCCATGGCAACGCAACTTTTGCCCAAACGGGCAAAATCCGCCGATAAAATAGAAGGGGCAACTAAAATCATAAAAAAAATCCTCCTTGGATGAAATGGGATACTTCCATTCTATCACCCAAGGAGAAAAATGTCAATCAATGATTTCAATCACGTCGGCGGAATCAAGGGTTGCAAAACTGCCGGTTACAGGTTCGCCTTCCCCTTTTACAATGCCGTTGGTCACACGGGAATAACCGGCATATTGGCGAACCCCGTCGGTTTCAATCGACCAATAGGCACCGTTTTGTTTCCATGTGAAATTTTTGTGGGTGCGATGAATGGCGGGGACTGCTACGGGGGTGGGGTCGGTCCAATCGTCCCCCAGGTAATCCATAATGAAAGAAATCCATCCGCCGGCTTCGGGACCGCCGCTGGTTACGGTGAACAAGGGGTTTGGATTGAAAATTCCCAGGGGAATAGAGCCGTCGGCAAACACGTAAGCCGCCAAGGTGTTTTTCAAGTCGTTGAGTTTGGCTTGTTTTTTATCGTCGGGGTGACGGTTTAAATGGTGTTGCATATGGGTAATCAATGCGGGGTAGCCGTTAAAAGCAATGGCACCGTATTCCCAGCCGTACACCTTAGATTTATCAAACTCGTCGGTTTTGGCACCACGGGCAAGATAGGTAAGACCATCGTCGCCCACAAACAGTGCATCGAACAGGTGGGCGGTTACGTTGTCGTATACGTCCATCAGCCGTTGTTCCCCTGTGACCGAATAAATCATTTCCAAACTTTCCAGTATAATGTCGTAATACACCGTGCGCTCGGCAAAGTTTTTGCCGTCGCCCCGTTCAAACAAACCGAGTTGCTCGTAGTAATATTCTTCCGAAAGGTAGTAATCCAACACCGGCTTGCCATAGGTTTCGTATTGCTCTTTGCGACCAAACACCTTCATGCACAACGCCAAAGCGGCGGTGGCAAGCAAATCTTGATTGGTTACGCCGCACCATCCGGGGAAGGGCAAGGGACGATAGTTTTTATAGGGATTGCCGCATCCGATTTGCCAAATTTCTTTGACCATATAATCAAAGTGACGCTCCACCGCCGAGGGAATCAACGCTTTCAAAGTGGCATCGGCGTGCTCCCACTCATAATATTCGCAAAAGGCGATGATGGGCCAAAAAAAGTGGATGGGACAACCACGGGTATCGTAGGTGGGCTCGAATTCGGCAGAGGAATGAATGAAGCCACCGCAGGGGTCTTGCAAATACAAAACGTGAGAAATCATAGCGTTGACCAGCGCCAACCACTTGGGGTTTTTGGTGCGGTCATACAGCCGCCGCACAATGCGAGTGTGACCGGCAATAAAGCACATGGTTTCCCCTTGGTAGTTGCGGTCCAACACCGAAGCGGTGCCCCAACAAGGGTGCAGGTTCAGTCGACCGAACACGCCGCCCCCTTGTTGCCAATTTTCCCATTGGCTGACCAACAGGTTTAGGGCGTTTTGGTTGACGACGTCGTCTAATTTTCGATTTTTCACAGGATAATGAATGGTTTGCATACAATCACACCTTTCTATGCTTTTTATATCATAAAAGAGGATAGAACACAAGGGAAAAAGGGCAGAACAAAGGGTAAAAAAGGTGGATGTACAAAAGAGGAGCTTCCCCAAAAGGGAGGCTCCTCTTATTGATTAAAACATCAACTGTTCCCCTTGTTCTTCGGCTTGCATATAACTGCCGGCCGAGGGCAAGGTGCGGGTGCGGTAACGGTGCGGTTTCATCAAAATACCGTCTACATAGGGATCTACCTTTAACAGTCGATGTCCGCGCTTTTGGGTCATGACAGCCACCCCTTGGGTGTTTTTGGTGGTTTTGGCCATGATCGCCGCCGAGTTAAACAGCAACATACGCCCGTTGGAAGAGGTAAGTAAGTATTCTTTTTCTTCGGGTGCGTAGTAAATGGCTACAATGGGAGCTTTGTCGCTGTAGGCGTTGAGCAACTTTTTACGGTTGGTCAGAGTTTGGTAGGCTTTCATTTCTACCTTGGCAACCTTACCGTTTTCAAAGAAAAACAACATATTCCCCAAATAATCCTTGTCGGTCAGCGCCATATAAATGGGAACCTCTCCGTTGTCCATGCCCAATTTGCCTGCGATGTAATCCCCCATGTTGCTGGCTTTGGTTTCATCAAAGGCGGCAACGGTGGTTTTGTACACTTGGCATTGGTTGGTGAAAAACAGCAATTCTTTGTTGTTGGTGGTGTCGAAGGTTTGGACGATTTCGTCCCCTTCCTTCAGTTTTTGCTCCCCGCTCATACGCAAAGAATTGGGCAAAATCTTTTTGAAGTATCCGTCACGGGTGTAAAACAAGTGCACAGGGTAATCGGGTACTTCTTCTACGTAAGGTTCGTCGGCAATGTCTTGGGTGTAAATAATGGCAGTCTTTCGTTCTTGTGCGTACTTTTTGATTACTTCACGCAGTTCGCCGATGATAATGTTTTTGATTTTGGCATTGGATTTTAGGGTTTCTTCCAAATCGGCAACCTTCTTTTCCAATTCCTCTAATTCTTCCAAACGGTTTAAGATATACTCCCGATTCAGGTGTCGCAGTTTGATTTCGGCAACGTAGTTGGCTTGGACTTCATCAATGCCAAATCCGATCATTAAGTTGGGGATTACTTCGGCATCTACCTTGGTGTCGCGTACAATTTTGATTGCTTTGTCAATGTCCAGCAGGATTTTGGAAAGACCTTTTAACAAGTGCAATTTTTCCTTGGCTTTTTGCAGATCAAAATACACCCGACGACGCACGCATTCCATACGGAAGGCGGTCCATTCGGTCAAAATCTCTTTTACACCCAGTACTTGGGGTGTACCGGCGATCAGCAGGTTAAAGTTGCAGGGGTAACTGTCTTCCAACGGGGTCATTTTGAACAGTTTTTTCATCAGTTTTTCTTGGTCGGTACCCCGCTTTAAATCAATGGTGATTCGCAAGCCTTGTAACCCTGTTTCATCACGAATATCGTTGATCTCGGTGACTTTTTTCAACTTAACCAAATCTACCACCTTTTCGATAATGGCTTCGCAGGTGGTGGAAGGGGGGATTTGGGTAATGTCAATGCAGTTGTTTTTTTGATCGTAGGTGTAAACGCTACGCACTTTGAAACTGCCGCGACCGGTTTGGTAGATTTTTTCCATTTCGTCCCGATCGTATAACAATTGACCGCCGCCGGGGAAATCGGGAGCGGGCATGGTGTCGGCGATCACGTGGTCAGGATCCCGCATGAGAGCAATGGTGGTTTCGCAAACTTCCTTCAGGTTAAAGGAACAGATCTCGCTGGCCATGGCAACTGCGATCCCCGAGTTGTTGTTGGTAAGGATCGAAGGGAAGGTAACCGGAAGTAAGGTGGGTTCTTTTAAGGTGGCATCGTAGTTGTCCACAAAATCCACCGTGTCTTTGTTGATGTCGCGGAACAATTCCGCGGCAATATCGGCAAGCTTTGCTTCGGTGTAACGAGAGGCGGCGGCCTTCATGTCGCGGGAATAGGCTTTTCCGAAAGAGCCTTTGGATTTTACGTAAGGGTGCAACAACGCTTCGTTGCCGGTGGTAAGCCGTACCATGGTTTCGTAAATAGCGGCATCCCCGTGGGGATTGAGTTGCATGGTTCGCCCCACAATGTTGGCGGATTTTATGGTGCCACCGTTTAACAGACCCATGCCGTACATGGTGTAAAGCAGTTTGCGGTGGGAGGGTTTAAAACCGTCGATTTCGGGAATCGCACGGGAAACGATGACACTCATGGCATAGGGCATATAGTTGATTTTCAGGGTGTCGGACACCGCTTGGTCAACGGTCAACCCCGACCCCATAATGGTAGTGTGCATTTCGGCCAAGTTGGGTGTGCCTTTGGCAGAATCTTGTTTTTTCTTTTTTTGAGCCATTGTGCTTGTTCCCCCTTTCTTACGATACATCGATCATATCTAAATAATTGGCACCGAATTCGGCAATGTAATCTTTTCGTCCTTGCAGGTCGTCACCCAGCAACAGGTCAAACATGCGTGCGGTTTCTTCGGCATCTTCGGGCAGTACCCGAATCAAACGGCGGGTAGCGGGATTCATGGTGGTTAAGTTCATCATGTCGGGGTCGTTTTCGCCAAGCCCCTTAGACCGTTGTACGGTGTATTTTTGATTGCCGATGATTTCCATGATTTCGGTTTTTTCGCTTTCGTTGTAAGCGTAATAGGTTTCGCCCTTGCTTTCAATTTCGTACAAGGGTGTTTCGGCAATGTATACCCGCCCGTCGTTAATCAGGGTGGGGGTTAAGCGATACAGCATGGTAAGGATCAAAGTACGGATTTGGAAGCCGTCTACGTCGGCATCGGTACAAATAATGATTTTATTCCATTGCAAATTATCTAAATTAAAGGTGGAAAGTCCTTTGTTGGCTTTGGAGGTAACCTCTACCCCACAACCCATGACCTTGACCAAATTGGTAATGATCTCACTTTTAAAGATTTTGCTGTATTCTGCTTTTAGGCAGTTGAGGATCTTACCCCGCACCGGCATAATGGCTTGGAATTCGGGATCACGAGCCAGCTTGCAAGAGCCCAAAGCTGAGTCACCCTCTACGATAAACAGCTCGCGAATGGACATATCACGGCTGCGACAGTCTACAAATTTGTCAATGCGATCAATGAATGATCCCTTTTTTTGCAAGGTGTTTTTCAGGTTGAGTCGTTCTTTTTCCGAACGTTCCCGAGAGCGTTTGTTAATGAGAACCTGTTCCACCAGCTTTTCGGCTTCAGCATGGTTTTCGATAAAGTAAACCTCTAACTGGTGTCGGAAAAATTCGGTCATGGCCTCTTGAATAAATTTGTTGGTAATGGCCTTTTTGGTTTGGTTTT
This sequence comes from Clostridia bacterium, assembly GCA_017556785.1. Lineage (GTDB taxonomy): Bacteria > Bacillota > Clostridia > Oscillospirales > Acutalibacteraceae > UMGS1484. The sequence continues at coordinate 8,285 of JAFYMD010000044.1, forward strand.
CGTAAGAAGTTTGGGTGGAAAAGGAAGAAACTACCAAAACCAAACATTCCTCAATATCTTGGAACGAAATGCGGCTTTCGTTTTTTTGGTATTTGTTGTTGTTTTTTAAATAAGCGTCAATTTGGGACACAAAAGCCGACCGTACCGCCTTTTCGGGCGCACCGCCGTATTCCAACCAGCTGGAGTTGTGGTAGTATTCTTTCTTTTGAATTTTGTTGGAAAAACAAAGGGCGGATTTCATTTTGACCCGATACATGGGTTTGTCTTCACGGTCTTTGCCTTCCCGCTCGGTTTCCCAGGTTTGCACGCTTGTCATGGCTTGCTCCCCTGCGATTTCGTTTACGTAGTCGGTTACCCCGTGTTCGTAGCAAAATTCGTAGGTTTCAAAACTTCTGCCTTGTTGGTCACGCAAAATAAAGGTGATCCCTTCGTTGACTACCGCTTGCCGTTTCAGGACGTCTTGGTAATAGTCCAAAGGAATTTGAATGTCGGTAAATACTTCCAGGTCGGGCTTCCAACGAATTCTGGTACCGGTGGCACGACCGGTGTAGGCTTCTTTTTGTAATCCGGTGATACATTCCCCTTTTTCAAATCGCAGGGTGTATCGAGTACCGTCTTTTTTGATTTCGGCTTCCATATATTCGGCGGCATATTGGGTAGCGCAAAGACCCAGACCGTTAAGTCCCAGGGAAAACTCGTAGTTACCGCCGTCGTTGTTGCCATACTTGCCCCCTGCGTACATTTCGCAAAAGACCAGCTCCCAGTTATACCGTTCTTCCCGTTTGTTGTAGTCTACGGGAATTCCGCGGCCAAAGTCTTCTACTTCCACCGAGCCGTCGGCATAGCGGGTAACAATGATCTTTTTGCCGTAGCCTTCTCTGGCTTCGTCGATAGAGTTGGAAATGATTTCAAATACCGAATGTTGGCAGCCTTCAATCCCGTCGGAACCAAAAATAACCGCAGGCCGTTTGCGGACGCGGTCAGCCCCTTTTAGGCTGGAAATACTTTCGTTGCCGTATTCTTGTTTTTTTGCCATTGGTATAACCCTCGCTTACTTATGATAAGGGCTTTGGTTGTTGATTTGAAAAGCCCGATAAATTTGTTCGGTTAGCAAAACACGAAACAGTTGATGGGGAAAGGTCATTTTGGAAAACGACAGTTTTATCTGCGCTTGCTGTTTGACCCGAGGGGACAGACCGTACGATCCGCCAATAAGAAAGACGATGTGGCTGACCCCGTTTACCGATTGGGTAGCAATATAGCTTGCCAATTCTTCCGAAGACCAGCTTTTTCCCTCAATGCACAAGGCAATGACCAAAGCATTGGTCGGAATCTTGGCAAGAATCCGATCCCCTTCTTTTTCTATTACGGTAGCAATCTCTTTTTCGCTTGGATGATCGCTCGCTTTGGTTTCGTCTAATTCTACCACGTTGAATTTGCAAAAACCGCTCAATCGTTTGGTGTATTCTGCCATGGCGTCACGCCAATAAGCTTCTTTTAATTTTCCTATACAAAGAATCGTTATGGTTCCCATAAGATCCCCTCTTACAATAAAATCGGTGTTCCGTCACATGGAGTGGCGACTTGTAAAATAAAATCTTTGTTTTCTGTCATACCTTGTTGCCTTAGGGCTGCCAATGCTGTTCGTTTGGCAAGCATGGGCAAATTGTTTTCTTTGCTCAAATGGGATAAAATAAATCGGGTGGTTCCTTTTTGAAGCAAAGAAGGCAATTCTGCGGCGCAAGCATCGTTGGAAAGGTGTCCTCGTCTGCTTAAGATTCTCTCTTTTAGGTGATAGGGGTAAGGCCCTGTTTTTACCATATCGATGTCGTGGTTGGATTCCAACACTACGGCAGTACAACCGCACAATCCTTGCCGCACCGCTTCGCTGACAAAACCCAAGTCGGTGCAAACCCCCACCGCTCTGCCGTCGGGCAGTTCGATTCGGTACCCGCAACTTGCGGCAGCATCGTGGCTGGTGGTGAAGGAGGAAACGGTCATGCTTCCTACGGTCAATCGGGGCATATCGAAAATGTAAGCATCGAATTTTTCGGTTAGGATTCCGCTTTGCTCCATGGCAAGCATGGTGCCTTCGGGACCAAATACCGGTATGTTGTATTTGCCGGCGAACACCCGCACCCCGCAAATGTGGTCGGTGTGCTCGTGGGTGAGAAAAATACCGTGGATGTTTTTGGGATCGACTCCCAAGTCGGATAAAGCGGCAACCAGGCGCTTGGCGGAAACACCCGCATCAATCAGTATACCGCCGTCCCCTGCACCGATAAAGGTGCTGTTACCGGAACTTCCGCTAAACAGTTGGCAGATTTTTGCCATAAACTACGCTCCTTGATGATTGGTCAAAAACAAAAGCCTTTTCAGGGCAATTGCGAAGAAAAGGCTTTGAACCTATTTCAATGTTAAACCACTTTGGAAATGGATGAGGGTACGGTGATTCTCTTGATATCTGCTCCCAACGAACGGAATTTTTCTACTACGTTTTCGTAGCCTCGTTCAATGTAGTGGATATCTTCAATTTCGGTAACACCTTCAGCCATGCAACCGGCGATCAACATGGCAGCACCTGCTCGCAGGTCGTTAGCACGTACCGGGGCGCCTTTCAGCTTGCTGACCCCTTGAATGACCGCCACCTTACCGTTGACTTGAATATCCGCCCCCATGCGAGCCAATTGCTCGGTGTAACGGAAACGGTTGTCCCAAATCCCTTCGCTGACTACGCTGGTGCCCTCGGCTACTGCCAGCATGGTACCGATTTGCGGTTGCATGTCGGTGGGGAATCCGGGATGGGGCATGGTCTTGACCACGCATTTTTGCAAACGACCGTTGGCGCGTACTCGCACAGCTTCGTCGTATTCGATTACTTCGGCACCCGCTTCGATCAGCTTGTTGCTAATGGATTCCAAGTGCTTGGGAATTACGTTGTTGATCAGTACGTCCCCACCGGTGGCGGCGGCGGCTACCATAAAGGTACCGGCTTCGATTTGGTCGGGAATGATCGAATAAGTGGTGCCTCGCAGGGATTCTACGCCGCGGATCTTGATCACGTCGGTACCGGCACCGCGAATGTCCGCCCCCATGGAGTTTAAGAAGTTGGCAAGGTCAACGATATGGGGTTCTTTGGCGGCGTTTTCAATAATGGTCAATCCTCTGGCTTTGGCGGCGGCGATCATAATGTTGATGGTAGCGCCTACCGAAACTACGTCTAAGTAAATTTGATTGCCAAGTAAACGATCGGCTTCTACCGAAATCATGCCGTCTTTCAGGGCGATTTTGGCGCCCAAAGCCTCAAACCCTTTTAAATGTTGGTCAATGGGTCTGGGCCCCAAATCGCAACCGCCCGGCATGGCAACACTGGCTTTGTTAAATTTACCCAGCAACGCGCCGATCAGGTAATAAGAGGCACGCATACGTTTGGCGATTTCATGCGGGACAATATGAGAGTGGATCGAGTGGGAGTCGATTTCTACGGTGTGGGCATCTATGGTCTTGACCGAAGCACCCATTTCGTACAGAATACGCAGACAATTGGTGACATCGGAAATCTGGGGCACATTTTCAATGCGACAAATACCGTCGCACAAAATGGCCGCCGGAATAATGGCAACTGCTGCATTTTTTGCTCCGCTGATGGTCACTTCGCCCACCAGCCGACTTCCGCCGTTGATCACAAATTTATCCATAAAAGGAAATCTCCCTTGTTATAATCGTTATATTGAACTCGGTGAAATTTGCTAAATAAAATTCTCTTTTGACACAATACTACTTATAATTGTTTTTAGTATAACACCGTTGAACAAAAAAATAAAGACCTATTTCAGAAATTTTTTGCAAAAATAGGTCTTTTTTTATCCATATATTGAGTTAAAAAAGGATTTCGCCACAAAATAAGCGTTATTTTGCGAAAAATGAAAGTATGTTTTTGGCTACACGATACCCGTCGTAGGTTTGTTCTTGCAGGGTGTGGGTGTTGCCGGTACAATCCCCCGCGGCAAATACACCTGCTACCGAGGTCATGCCCTGCGGGTCAAGGATTGGGTATGCCCCGTTGGTTTGGGCGCCCACTCCCACGCACAGGTCAACGGCATCGGCAATGCGATTGGCAATAAACAATCCGTCCAAATTCAGCGCCGTACCGTTTTCAAATACAATTTTTTCCAATCGATCTTGTCCTTCCAATCGATCGATCGGGTAGCGGTTTAGCCCAATGGGTGGGGGCACCGAGGGGATTCGTTGGTCGTTGGTAAACAGAGTGACCGTGCGAGCCATGCGAGACAGCAACATGGCTTGGTGCACGCCGTAACAACCGGCGCCCACGACACCTACCATGCGGTTGCGGTAGTAAAAGCCGTCTTGCTCGGCTTGTAAATGTACCCCTTTTTGGGCAAAGGGCAAGCCAAAGTCGGGCAGAGAATGGTCAGCAGGAGTACCGGTTGCCAACAAAACGCAAGCGGCTTCCAGCGGTGTTTGGCCTGCGGCGATAAACCGGTTCCCTTGGCGGGACAAGCCGGTGATTTGTTGGTCGAAAAATACGACACCCGCGTGCTTGGCTTGACGTACCCCTTTTAAATAGATCTCCTGACCGGTAAATCCCTCTAATCCGTAATAATCGGTGGCGGGGGTTTTGTCGGTCAAATAACTGCTCATGATCGATGCCATGGCAACCGAGCGGCCTGCGGCAGACAAGGTCAGCGCGGCAGAAACCCCGGCAGGACCGCTGCCAATGACCAAAATGTCGAACATTGTCATCCCTCCTTGCGGCTATTATACCACAAGGCAAAAGGCTATGCAACCTTTAATCGCAAGCGAAGCTTGTCGG
>JAFYMD010000045.1 GCA_017556785.1 Clostridia bacterium
CACGGGACCCATTTATGGGTAAGTAAGAAATAAATTGCGTGGCTGGCAGGCCAACAAAAAAGCGCACTTGTGCGCCGCCAGTAGTATTAGGGCTATGCCCGAAAATGAAATACCCCCCGTTATACGGGGGGATTATTATTTTTAAGCCAACGCAGACGGCTTGCCTACGGTATATTTCAAAATTTCTAAGGCATCGCCGGCGCTTACCGTGCCGTCTTGGTTTACGTCGGCGGCCAATTGCTGTTGTTCGGTTGGCATCAATTTACCAACCACCATTTTCAGCACTTCCAACGCGTCGGAAGCTCCCACGCTACCGTCGCCGTTGATATCGCCCATGTCACCGTCAATCCTGCTGATTACCTGACCGCAAAGGTTACAATCGGTATCGTTTGCATCGGTGAACTCATGCTTAAGTTTGGGTATTGGGGTGCAACCTTCTTCCACCAGACCACACCACAAACACATTTTGCCGGCGGTATGCCCCGCTTCTTTACAAGTAGCAGGCGTTGTCTCCACCTCTTGTATGTTGTGGCCACGTTGCGGCAATTCAAAGCTGGTAGAAAAAGCCAATCCACACCATTCGCATGCCATGTAGCTACTATAACCGGGTGCCGTACAGGTTGCGGCCTTGCCGGGAATGGTTATTTTGTTGTGGTCTGCCTTCGGTGTGGTTTGTTGCGCCACTTGCACAGTTCCGCACGTACTGCAGGCAACCCCTTCGGTCAGTCCCGTCTTTTTACAGGTAGCGGGAACAGCAGGTGAGGTTTCCCATTTGTGATCGCCCATTCCGGTCGAAAATTGCTCTACCGTAACCTTACCGCAGGTGGTACACTTTTTACCTTCGGTAATACCATACTGCTTACACGTAGCTTCTCTGCCGGGTAAAATCACTTCGGTATGGGGTGCTTTTCCTATGTTTTCAGGCTGCTGTGTAATTTCCCAGCATACGGTACAATAAATTCCTGCCTGCCAGCCGCTTTGGGAACAGGTAGCCTCTACCGGATCAGAGAAAATCGCCTCGGTGTGGGGCAGTTTTTCCAATACTTGCTGTGGTACAAACTCGGTCCAGCAGCCTCTGCAATAAATACGGTTGGTAAGACCTGTTTGAGAACAGGTAGGGTCTTTCCCCTTTTCCATATAGGTGTAGTGAATATGGGGCATGTCCTGCCCTTGTTCATAATGACCGCAGAAACAATACCGCCGCATATACCCGTTAGCGGCACAAAATTGGAAGTAGAATATCCCCCAGTTCGTGTATTCGTGCTCGGTGTGAGGCTGCTGCCCTTGCACCGTTATGGTAATGGTTTGTCCCTCGGCAATGGTTACTTGCATCGTCCCTTTTTTGGTGCTTAACGGAGTAAATACCAATTCATGGGTTTCTGCATCATAAGCAACATTGGCAACTACACTGCCGTCCTCCGCTTTGGCAACCGTATCATAGGCAAGAGGAACCAGCTTATAGGTTTCGTACCCTGCAGAAGTTTTTTCTTGTACGTGCACAAAGTTATACCGATAGGGTTGGTTTATTTGACCGGTTACGTTGGTTTTTACCCGTAAGTTGAAAAAGTCGGCCGGTGCGGTAATGGGAAATACGTATTCTTCTGCATCGGTTCGGGTGCAAATATAATCGTAGTCGGCAGGGTTGGTGTCAAACATTTGAATCCCGTAGGTCACGTCAGCCACGGTTACGTATCCAATGCCAATCCGATTGAAATTGGGATTCAACATATTTTCGCGGTGACCGTCAGATTCATACCAACCTTTCATCATTCGTTCCCCACCGCTGATTTCCGAAAGAACGTTGGCGGTAAAGAAATAACCGGCGTTTTCCCCCATGCCCGCCGCCGAATATCCCATTTCGTCAAACACCGTAAAGCAAGATTCACCGGTGGGGCGATTATGGGAATACTCATAGGCAAGTTCTGCCGCCCGTTGCATAGCACACTCGGTTAACCGAGCATCCAATACCATATCATCGTTGGCGTTGTCTTGCAAACGAATGTCCATTAACAAATCGTAAATTTCTTGGGCTTGCCCATAATCCTTTTGAGCCACCATATTCACGCTCAAATTTCCTTGGGCAGGTTGCTCATACGGAGCCGTATCTTCCGCAAAGCCGGGCATAATATAATCCAAGGTGTTTTTCAAAACGCTGGCGTGTTGAAACTCGGTATGCGAAGCAACAAACTTTACCGCATAAGCAGGAATCAGACAACCCAAATCGTCTAACATTTCGTCGCGAGAAATAATCATACCCACATATTGGTTCCATCCGCCGGTATCATACCAAGGGTAATCGGCACTTTTATTGCCAAGGTAGTAGCCGTAGGTCATGGCAATACCTTCATAACTGTCGTAATACCATTCAATGCTATTGTAACAGCTACCGGCATATTTTTTCACAAAGGAAACGTATTGCTCTTTCGCCCGATTCCCCCCACATTCAACCGCAATAATACGAATACGAGGATTATCTAACCACGTGCAGGTGGCAAGGCTATTGAAAAACCGACGAAGATAAACATACCCCGAACAGTCAATGGTAAACAACAGCAATACTGTAACCCCATTTTCGGGAGGGCATATATTAAATTCCTTGGTGGTACCAAGTTCGGTGAAAGGATCTGCTGCACCCAAACAACAATACTTATCATTGAACGGGCGTTTCATGTTGGTGGGAAACATGTTTTCCCCTACCACGTGCTCATAATCGTCGCCCGCTTCAAACACGGTGGGCTTTTTATAATCGGGAATATTTTCTGCGGTACTAATCAAGTCATAGGCTTCCATGTCATCGGTAACGTATTCCAAAACATAGGATTGGGCAGCAACAGACGGCAACACCGAAGGATCGGTGGCGGCAGAAGCCGCAGGCGCCGGTGCACCCGATTGACGAATGAGTGCATCTTCCACCTG
>JAFYMD010000009.1 GCA_017556785.1 Clostridia bacterium
TTGACCGCTTTGTCAGCTTGATGGGAGGAAACTAATATGCCATTTGATACTTCAATAAAAAAAGTTATGGTAATCGGCTCCGGTCCGATTGTAATTGGACAAGCCGCCGAGTTTGACTATGCCGGTGCACAAGCCTGCCGTGTTTTGAAAGAAGCGGGCGTAAACGTAGTATTGGTTAACTCGAACCCTGCCACCATCATGACCGACAAGGCTTTGGCAGACGAAATTTATTTGGAACCCTTGACGGTTGAAACCATTAAACGCATTATCATAAAAGAAAAGCCCGACAGTTTGTTGGCAGGTTTGGGCGGTCAAACCGGTTTGACCCTTGCTATGCAACTGAACAAAGAAGGCTTTTTGGAACAACACGGTGTTCGTTTGATTGGTACCAACTGCGAAGCCATTGACAAAGCCGAAGACCGTCAAATGTTTAAAGACACTATGGACGAAATCGGCGAACCCAGTATTCCCTCTGACATTGCCGAAGATTTAGACACCGCTTTGGCAATTGCCGACAAAATCGGTTACCCTGTTATTGTTCGTCCCGCCTTTACCTTGGGCGGTTCGGGCGGCGGTGTTGCCAACAACGTAGACGAATTGCGTATTGTGGCAAAAACCGGGTTAGACGCTTCACCCATTACCCAAATCTTGGTTGAAAAATACATTTTTGGTTGGAAAGAAATCGAATTTGAAACCATGCGCGACGCCGCAGGCAACGTAATTGCGGTTTGTTCTATGGAAAACTTTGACCCGGTTGGGGTACACACCGGCGACTCAATCGTAGTAGCCCCTGCTTTGACCTTGTCCAACCGTGAATACCAAATGTTGCGTACCGCTTCTATGAACATTGTTTCTGCTTTGGGCATTGTGGGCGGTTGTAACTGCCAATTTGCTTTGAATCCCAACAGTTTTGAATATGCGGTAATCGAGGTTAACCCCCGTGTTTCTCGTTCTTCGGCTTTGGCTTCAAAAGCAACCGGCTACCCCATTGCCAAAATCACCACCAAAATCGCTTTGGGTTACACCCTTGACGAAATCAAAAACGACATTACCGGCAAGACCTGTGCTTGCTTTGAACCCGCTGTTGACTACTGCGTGGTTAAATTCCCCAAATGGCCCTTTGAAAAATTTGTGGGCTCCAGCCGCAAACTGGGCACCCAAATGAAAGCCACCGGCGAGGTTATGTCTATCGGTAGCAGCTTTGAAATGGCGATTATGAAAGCGGTACGGGGCGCCGAGATTTCTCTTGACACCTTAAACGCCAAGCCTACCGATGACCGCCCCTTAATGGAACGGTTGGCAGCTATGGACGACCGTCGGTTGTTCACCATTTTTGAAGCCTTGAAAGCCGGCGTTTCCAAAGAAGAAATTTACAACATCACCCGCATTGACCCTTGGTTCTTAAACAAACTGCAAAATCTGTGCGATTATGAAGCCGAAATTGCAAACGGTTTGACCGACGAACAATATTTCGAAGGCAAACGGTTGGGGTATCCCGACAAGGCTTTGAGCCGTTTGTCCGGTCGTAAAGATCTGCCCGGTGCCGATGCCGTTTATAAAATGGTGGACACCTGCGCCGCAGAATTTGACGCCGCTACCCCTTATTTTTACTCTACTTATGATAACGAATGCGAAGCCCGCTCTTTTAAAGACCAACACAAAGAAACCATTATGGTTTTGGGTTCGGGCCCCATTCGTATCGGTCAAGGGATTGAGTTTGACTACTCTTCGGTGCACTGCGTATGGAACTTGAAAGAAATGGGTTACGACGTGGTTATTGTCAACAACAACCCCGAAACCGTTTCTACCGACTACGATACCGCCGACAAGCTGTATTTTGAACCCCTTACCGAAGAAGACGTTATGAACATCATTAAGGTAGAAAAACCCATTGGTGTTGTAGTGGCATTTGGTGGTCAAACCGCCATTAAGCTTACCCAATTCTTAGACGAAAACAACATTCAAATCTTGGGTACTTCTGCCGAAAGTATCGACGTTGCCGAAGACCGCGAACGGTTTGACGCTTTGCTGGAACAATTTAACATTAAACGTCCCAAGGGCATGGGTGTTAACTCGTTGGAAGATGCCTTGCAAGCCGCCCAAGGTCTGGGTTACCCCGTATTGCTTCGTCCCTCTTACGTAATCGGTGGTCAAAACATGAAAATTGTACACGACGACGACGAAGTCAGAGTGTATATGGAACGTATTTTGGCACAAGGAATTGACAACCCCGTGTTGGTGGATAAATACATGATGGGTACCGAAATCGAAGTAGACGTTATTTCCGACGGAAAAGACGTACTCATTCCCGGTGTTATGCAACACATTGAACGGGCAGGGGTACACAGCGGTGACTCTATTGCGGTATATCCCCCCTACAACATCAACGACAAAATGATGCAAACGGTGGTGGAATGCTCTCGTCAATTGGCTTTGGCTATGGGCACCAAAGGTTTGGTCAATATCCAATACCTCATCTACCAAAACGAGTTGTACGTAATCGAAGTAAACCCCCGTGCCTCCCGTACGGTACCGTACATTAGCAAAGTGACCGGGGTTCCCATGGTGGACCTTGCCACCCGTGTTATGATTGGCGAACCTTTGGCAAAAATGGGTTATGGCGTAGGGTTATACCGTACTCCTCCCTATTTCACCGTTAAAGTGCCTGTGTTCTCTTTTGAAAAACTCAGCGACGCCAACTCTTACTTAGGACCCGAAATGAAATCTACCGGTGAGGTTTTGGGGATTGGTAAAACCTTGAACGAAGCCTTGTTCAAAGGTCTTACCTCTGCCGGCATGAAAATTAAACCCGCCTTGCAAAACGGCAAGCAAACCGGTGTGTTTATCAGCGTTGACCGCTATGACCAATTGGAAATCATTTCGTTGGCTAAAAAGTTAGACGACCTTGGCTTTAAACTGTATGCCACCCCCGAAACCGCCGAATCCATTGGCCGTTTGGGTATTACGGTAGAATTGGTCAGCGGTATTACCAAAGACGACAACCTGTGGCCCATGTTGGAAACCGGCGAAATCAGTTACATCATTTACACCGGTTCGCTTATGGATTCTAACGTAAACGACTATACCAAGCTGCATCACAGAGCGTTGCATTTCTCTATTCCCTGCTTTACCTCTCTTGACACCGCCAACGCCATGGCAGACATTATTGCCAGCCGCTTTAACCAAAGCAACACCGAGTTGGTAGATATCAACAATATGCGAGAACATCGTCAAACCTTGAACTTCTCGAAAATGCAAGCCACCGGTGACGATTATATCTTTATCAACAACTTTGACCAAGCCATTACCTGCCCCGAATCGTTGTGCATTAGCTTGTGCGACCGCCACACCGGAATTGGCGCTGTGGGTATTGTATTGATTGAAAAATCGTTGATTGCCGACGCCAAAATGCGTATGTTTAACCGTGACGGCAGTGAAGGTAAAATGGCAGGTAACTGCTTGCGTTGTGTAGGTAAATACCTGTATGACAAAGGAATCGTTGCCAAAGAAGAAATCACCATTGAAACCGCCAGCGGTATTAAAAACCTTGCCTTGTACACCAGCGACAACAAGGTTACCTTGGTAAGTGCCGCTATGGGTCAAGCCAACTTAGACCCCAAATCGTTGCCCTGCACCATTGAAGCAGACAAATTGGTAAATCACCCCGTTACCATTGGTGACAAAGAATATGCCATTACCTGCGTCAACGTGGGCAACCCCCATTGCGTGGTATTTTCAGATTATGTTGACGGCGTAAACTTAGAAGAAGTCGGCCCCTTGTTTGAAAATGCTCCCATTTTCCCCGAACGTACCAACACCGAATTTGTTCGTGTGGTCAACGGAACCACCTTAAAAATGCGGGTATATGAACGGGGTAACGGAGAAACCATGGCTTGCGGTACCGGTGCTTGTGCCGCTGTGGTAGCCGCCGTAGAAAACGGATATTGCCAAAAAGGTGTTGATATCACCGTTAAGGTAAAAGGTGGCGACTTGATTGTCAACTATACCGACGATGGTATTACCCTGACCGGCGAAGCCAAATTGGTATATCGTGGTACCTTAGAATACTAATCAAAGCATCCTGTTAACAATGTAAATGCCCCCTATGTTTTTTCACGAGAACATAGGGGGCTTTTTTTACATCGATGAACTCAGAACAAGCCCATACGACAAAATTAAAAAAGCGTGCGAGTTCCCCCGCACGCCGAGCAACCAATTGGTGTTTACCAACCCAATGGTTATACCGATTTATTGATTTTGTTTGACTTGTTGTTTTTGACGATTTCTACCCTTGACAATACGAATGACGTCAAAAATGATGGCTGCAAAGCCAAAGATATAAGCATATGCCAATTCTTCCATGACGACTTCGCCCACCTCACCGGACTCGGATATTACGTTAAACGTACTCTCAAAGGCCTCGCCCAAAGACATACCGTTTGCCCCATATTCCATATAAACGTCAACCGCAATGGCTACGTATTCCGCAACCAAAATTACGGCAACGGTCAAAACAATAGCTGTGATTAAACTAACCAAAGAATACTTATTTTTGGTACGAGCAAATAAGCGATAACCAAAGCCTGCCGCCGCAAAAATAACAAAACCACATATACCGGCAATCACACCTGCCTGGTAAACGGCAACGTATGCCAAACCGCCTAACAACGCAAATAAAACAGCACCTATAATCCCCATGAATACGTTTCCGTGTCCGGTTGGCATGGGAGGTTCCTCAATGGGAACGTATTGTTGTACCGGTTGGGGAGCAGGCTGTACCGGTTGGGAAACTTGACCAAATTGATATCCGCAACGATTACAAAATTTGGCTTGGTCACTGACTTGCGCTCCGCAGTTTCTACAAAACATGATCTATCGTCTCCTTCTTATAAAAAATCCCCAAGCGTTATGATTGATATGCACCCCAAAAGTTAGACACTTTTGGAGGTGCATATCATGATTTCAACTCGGGGATTTTATATCATCTATTAATCTACACGAGTAAATTCCACGTTGTCAAACAAGGACAAAATCGCATCAGAAGAGACTCCCAATTCGTTGTCGGGAACTTCGGTTTCTTCTTCCATAACAAAGTGCATGGTGTCACCGTCTACTTCCATATAATTGCTACGTTCGCTGCCTAAGTAGATTTTATGATCGGAATAGGACCATTGGAAGTCCTTTTTCATCATTTCTTCGTTTTCTTTTTGCAAGGATTCTTTCGCATTTGCAAATTCTGCTTGCTTCCAGGATTCCATCGTCAAGCCGTTTGCCGCCAAGATCTCATCAATAGAAGCATCATATTGCTGTTCAATCACGGGAATCCGTTGTTCCAGCAATTTTTCCACAAATTTGTCGATGGAGGCTTCATCATACTTCATGGTCATGGAATGATCCTCGTTAAATTCCAAA
>JAFYMD010000046.1 GCA_017556785.1 Clostridia bacterium
CACGGGACCCATTTATGGGTAAGTAAGAAATAAATTGCGTGGCTGGCAGGCCAACAAAAAAGCGCACTTGTGCGCCGCCAGTAGTATTAGGGCTATGCCCGAAAATGAAATACCCCCCGTTATACGGGGGGATTATTATTTGACGAACAGAGAAGGAGGGACGAGAAACGAGATTCAAAAGAATTTCCCTTGATAAGTGATTTTGCACAAAAAAACATGTCCTTTTTTGTCGTAATCGTAAATGCGTTGGCATTTTTTGACAAATTTCTGTTTCGGAAATCGTGCAATACTCTCAAAGTTTAGAAATTTGGTTGACTTTGCCCAAAAAATATTGTAAAATAAGCACGCGTACAACTTCAAAGGAACAGGATTATGTCACAGGGTCAAGTTACTGTAATTGAACAGGCTACCGACGAACAGTTGGCTTTGAGTGCTCAGCGGGGAGACGACGTCTGCCGTGTGGGTTTGATTGGTCGCTATATTCCTTTGGTCAAAGCACGGGTTTCCGGATATGCCGGTAGTGATTTTGAGCCGGAGGATTTGGCGCAAGAGGGTATGATCGGATTGATGGAAGCAATCGACCGATACGATCCTTCGCGAGGGGCATCGTTTCGCACCTTTGCCCTGGTGTGTATCGACCGTAGCGTTATTTCGGTGGTTCGTTCTGCTTTGGCGGCAAAAAAAATTCCTGCAGCCACTCGTGTCTCGTTGGATGAGTTTTTATTGGAACCGGCTGATGAGAACACCCCCGAAGAAATCGTGGTAACGCAAGATACTGCTCGCCATATGGCATCTCGACTGAAAGACGTGCTTTCCGGATTGGAACATCGTGTGTTTTTTCTGTATCTGGGTGGTTGTGAGTACGATGATATTGCCAAGCGGTTGCAAATTTCTCCCAAAGCGGTAGACAATGCTTTGTGCCGTGCACGCAGTAAGATTCGTAAGGTCAAATTGTAAATTGTGCTCTTAGTAGCTTATTTTAGAAGAGCGTTGGTATCAACAAAGGTGGCGGTGCAAATCCGTCCAAGGGCAAAGAAAATTATCAAGCGAGGTAAAAAACATGTACGAAGACAAAACTCTCAAATGCAAAGAATGCGGCAATGATTTTGTGTTTACCGCCGGTGAACAAGAATTCTATGCCGAGAAAGGCTTTGTAAATGAGCCGCAACGCTGCAAAGCTTGCCGCGATGCACGCAAAAACGCAGCCAGAAGCGAAAGAGAATGGTTCACTGCTACTTGCGCTGCTTGCGGTGCCGAAGCAAAGGTTCCCTTCCAACCCCGTGAAGACCGTCCTGTATACTGCAGCGAATGCTTCGCAAAACAAAAAGAAGAAGCCTAATCATTTTTGTTTTTACGATTTGTAAAAAAGCAAATGCTGCAAATCGGTACACCTGTTGATCACCACGACTCGGTTTGTAATTACGATTGGATTTCTAAACACCCTTTTCTTCACGTGAGAAAAGGGTGCTTTCTTTTGTGTTGCTTTTGTTTTCGAACCATATTTAGGCTTGGTCCTTCCAAATACCGCAAAATGTTGAAAAAATATGAAAAAAGTTCAGTATTGTACTTGCAAAAAATTGGCGAATGTTGTAATATGTATCTGTGATTATTCCATCAATAACATAGGGGGACATTTCTAATGCATCTTCACGGTAAAGACTTGAAAATTTTTACTGCCAACTCCAATCCAAAAGTAGCCGAGGATATTGCCAACGCTTTGGGTCTGCAATTGAGCAAAAGCGAGGTAAAAACCTTTAGCGATGGTGAAATTGCCGTTTCGGTTCAAGAATCGGTTCGTGGTTCCGACGTGTTCCTGGTGCAATCTACCAGTTATCCTGTCAATGACCACCTCATGGAACTGCTCATTCTCACCGACGCTATGCGCAGAGCATCGGCCAACCGTATTACGGCGGTTATTCCTTATTTCGGTTACGCTCGTCAAGACCGTAAGGCAAAATCCCGCGATCCGATCTCTGCCAAGTTGGTTGCCGATTTGCTGACCACCGCCGGGGTGGATCGTGTGCTTACCATGGACTTGCATGCGGCACAGATTCAAGGCTTCTTTGACATTCCCGTGGACCACCTGCTGGGTGTACCTCTGCTTGCCCCTTATTTTGCACAACATATCGCCGAAAACAAAGACGAATGGGTGGTTGTTTCGCCCGACTTCGGTTCGGTAAACCGTGCCCGTAATTTCGCCCAACGGTTAGACATGCCCATCGCTATCGTGGACAAGCGTCGTCAAAAAGCCAACGTGTGTGAGGTTATGAACATTATTGGTGACGTAAAAGACAAACGAGTCATTTTGGTAGATGATATGATCGATACCGCCGGTACTTTGTGCAACGCCGCCAATGCTTTGGTGGAAAAAGGTGGCGCGAAAGAAGTGTATGCTTGTGCTACTCACGGTGTTTTGTCCGGTCCTGCTTTGGAACGAATCGAAGCCAGCGTGATCAAGCAAGTGGTATTGTTGGATACTGTGCCCCTTACCGAAGATAAAAAGAGCGACAAAATCGTTACCTTGCCTGTGGGTGCTGTGTTTGCTGAAGCAATCGAACGTATTTACGAAGACAAACCCATGTCTACCATGTTTGCATAATGGGTGTTTTTTCCAAATTCAAACAGTCAACGGGTGCGCCTGAATACCTAATCGTGGGGTTGGGCAATCCCGGCGACAAATATACCCTTACCCGTCATAACGTGGGCTTTATGTTTATCGATCGCTTGGCCGATCGCATGAACGTAAAGGTTAACAAGCTGAAGTTCAAGGGTTTGTATGGTGACGGACAAGTCGGCGGCGTACGTTGTTTGCTGTTGAAGCCCCAGACCTTTATGAATTTGTCGGGGGAATCGGTAGGGGAGATTGCCAAGTTTTATAAAATCCCGCCGCAAAACATTATTGTAGCCTTCGATGACGTTTCGCTGAATATTGGCGAATTGCGTATTCGCAACAAAGGCTCGGCAGGGGGACATAACGGAATCAAATCCATTATTGCCCATTTGAACAGCGAAGAGTTTCCTCGTATTAAAATTGCCATTGGGCCCAAAACGCATCCCCAAATGGATTTGGCTGATTTTGTTTTGGCACGAATCGGCAAGGACGATGAAATCAAACTGGCCGATGCCATAGACCGCGCGGTAGATGCCGTTACACTAATGGTGCAGGGCAAAACCGATCAAGCGATGAACCGTTTTAACGGAAAATAAAAAGAAAACCGAGGAGTTTCAAACTCCTCGGTTTTTTGCATTGTAAGGATTTGTTGGCGGTTTAGTACATCCCACCTGCACCTGCGGCGGCTGCAGCGGCGGCAGCGGCGGCTTCGGCATCTTCTTTGCGTTCGGCAATCAGCGATTCGGTGGTCAGCACCATGGCCGCAACCGAAGCGGCATTTTGCAAAGCCGAGCGGGTGACCTTGGTGGGGTCTACAATGCCGGCTTCCATCATGTTGCCGTAGATTTCCTTTTGAGCGTCAAAACCGTAATTGATGCCTTCGGCGGTACGGACAGCGTTTACGATTACACTGCCTTCCAAACCTGCGTTGGCGGCGATTTGACGAAGGGGTTCTTCCAATACGCGACGAACGATACCGGCACCGGTTTTTTCGTCACCTTCCAGCGAAGCAACCAAAGCTTCTACCGCGGGAATGGTATCGATCAAAGCGGTACCGCCGCCGGCAACGATTCCTTCTTCCACGGCGGCTTTGGTGGCGGCCAATGCGTCTTCAATCCGCAGTTTCTTTTCTTTCATTTCCACTTCGGTAGCGACACCGACTTTGATTACCGCTACACCGCCCGACAGTTTGGCCAACCGTTCTTGCAGTTTTTCACGATCGAAATCAGAAGTGGTGGTTTCGATTTGTCCTTTGATTTGACCAATGCGGTCTTTAATGGCATCGGGGTTGCCGGCACCGTCTACAATAATGGTGTTTTCTTTGGAAACCTTTACTTGACGGGCACGACCCAATTGCATGATGCTGGCTTCTTTTAAATCCAAACCCAAATCTTCGGTGATTACTTCGCCACCGGTGAGAATGGCAATATCTTGCAACATTTCTTTTCTGCGGTCACCAAAGCCGGGGGCTTTGATGCAAACGCAGGTAAAGGTGCCGCGCAGTTTGTTGACCAAAATGGTAGCAAGGGCTTCGCCTTCTACGTCTTCGGCAATCAATACCAATTTTTTACCCGCTTGCACGATTTGTTCCAACAAGGGCAAGATTTCTTGGATATTGGAAATCTTTTTGTCGGTGATGAGAATAAAAGGATCGTCTAAAACCGCTTCCATTTTATCCGAATCGGTGGCCATATAGGGAGAAATATAACCACGGTCAAATTGCATACCTTCTACTACTTCGCTGTAGGTTTCGGCGGTTTTGGATTCTTCTACCGTAATAACGCCGTCAGAAGAAACCTTATCCATGGCTTCGGCAATCAGATTGCCAACGAATTCGTCTTGAGCAGATACGGTGGCGACACGGGCAATGTCGGTGGAGCAGGTAACTTTTTGAGAGTTCGCGTGTAATGCTTCTACGGCGGCATCTACGGCTTTTTGAATTCCCTTGCGTACGTCCATGGGATTGGCACCGGCGGCAACGTTTTTCATACCTTCCCGAATCAAAGCTTGGGCAAGCAGAGTAGCGGTGGTGGTACCGTCACCGGCAATGTCGTTGGTTTTGGTGGCACCTTCTTTGACCAGTTGAGCGCCCATGTTTTCAAAGGGATCGGGCAGCTCCACTTCTTTGGCAATGGTAACCCCGTCGTTGGTGATCAAAGGGGCACCGAATTTCTTTTCAATTACTACGTTTCTGCCCTTGGGACCTAAGGTCACTTTGACGGTGTCAGACAGTTGGTCTACACCGGCTTGCAAGGCTTTTCTGGCGTCTTCGCCAAAAATAATGTTTTTTGCCATATGCTTGTATCCTCCAATTACTCTACGATTGCTAAAATATCATCTTCACGTACAATGGTGTATTCTTCCCCGTCAACTTTGACTTCGGTACCGGCATATTTGCCTGCCAATACCTTGTCTCCCACTTGAATGGTCATGGGAATGATCACACCGTCTTCATTTTTGGCGCCGGGACCCACTGCTACCACTTTAGCAACTTGGGGCTTTTCTTTGGCGGCACCGGTCAAAATAATACCGCTTTTGGTGGTTTCTTCGGCTTCTACCATTTGCAAAACCACACGGTCAGAAAGGGGTTTAATGTTCATATCTATGTCCTCCTGTAAGAATGAATATATAACAGTTAGCACTCTTTGATGACAAGTGCTAAAAACATTATACCAAGATGTAAAGAAAAATCAAGGGGAAAAATGAAAAAAACGGAAAATTTCTTTCCTTTTTATAGTATTGATGTTCCATGGGAAAATATACCATCAAAATCAATGGAGGATAAGATAAAAGAAAACCCGCACTCGTTAGTCGAGTGCGGGTTGGCTTACCAAGTGGTTTCAATTCCGTGACGTTTCATTAAATCCCGTACATCCTTCATTTGTTCGGGCTTCACTTCTATATAAGAAGCTAAGCTGGGATTGAGAGAGTATAGGCAAAACCAGTTGCTACCGTCGTTGGCGGGGTATACCGTGGTTTGGTCGCCGCTGGTAAAGGTAAAGGTGATCTTGCCAATGACAAAATCGTTGGTGGGGCAGGTTTTGACCTTTTCTCCTTTGATGCAATCCATCAAAATTGCAAAATCTGCGGCATTGGAAGTTTCGGTCAAGGTGACCGCTATTCCCGAAGTGTCGGTGTTACTGGGACCGGACAAGGTTACCGACACAACGTTGGCCAATTCAAATTCGGTTGAATCACTGTTTGGGGTGTAGGTGTCAATGGAACAGCCGGCCAAGGAGAAGATCAGCAAGCCGACCAATATCCCGCAAAAAAATCGTTTCATGAAAAATCCTCCTGATTGGTTTGTTGGTTTATGATTACTTGTGCGGCTAAGCGATGCAGATCCTCCATGGTTTGGATCTGCCCGCATTGACGACGTAAGTCGGCGGCCCCCCGCAATCCTTTGATATACCAAGCGGCATGCTTGCGAATTTGCAACATGGCAAGGTAGGGGTCTTTGTACTGACACATCATTTCGCATTGTTTAATCAACACCATCATTTTTTGTGCAAGAGGTGGGTCGGGGAGAACAATACCCTCATTCACATAGGCGTTGATTTGTTGAAAAATCCAAGGGGCACCCATGGCGCCTCTGCCGATCATGACCATATCACAACCCGTTTGTTCCAACATTTTGGCGGCATCGGCCGCAGTATAAACGTCTCCGTTGCCTATGACCGGTATGCTTACCGCTTCTTTTACTTTGCGGATTTGGTCCCAATCGGCATAAGGGGCGTACATTTGCTCTCGGGTACGGCCGTGTACCGTAATGGCATCGGCCCCCGCCTCTTCCAACAGTTTGGCAAGTTCCACCGCCACAATGCGGTCTTTGTCGTATCCCAAACGGATTTTGGCGGTTACCGGTACGGTAGAAACCTCTTTCACCGCTTTTAGAATCGAAGCCGCCAAAGGCAGGTCTTTGAGCAATGCGCTACCACCGCCGCCGGCAATGACTTTTGGAGCAGGGCAACCCATATTGATATCAATAAAATCGGGCTGATCGGTCAGGGCAATCTTGGCGGCTTGAGCCATGATTTTCGGGTCGCATCCAAACAGTTGTGATGCCATGGGCCGCTCGGCTTGGTTTACCGCCAACAGTTCACGGGATTTCTCACTTCCCAGTACGATTCCCTTGGCAGAGGTCAGTTCCCCTACACAAAAGGCGGCGCCATAGTCCATGCATAATTCTCGAAAAGCACGGTCGGCAACTCCCGCCATAGGCGCCAAAGCGGCAACCCCGTTGATTTCTAAATTTCCTATTTTCATAACATAACTCGTTTTCTGAATTTTTCTCAGTATAGCACGAAAAGAAGAGAAAATCAATTACAAAAAAATATAGCAATCAAGGAATAAGTGTGGTATACTACTAAAATAAAGGAGTGTGACCTATGAAACTCTTGGTTTTAGACGGAAACAGTATCATTAACCGAGCTTTTTACGGCATTCGTCCCTTGACCACCAAGGACGGAGTATTTACCAACGGTATTTACGGTTTTTTGAATATTTTGTTAAAATTAAAGGAACAGGTAAATCCCGATGGAATCGCCGCGGCCTTTGACCTGAAAGCTCCGACCTTTCGTCATAAAATGTACGATGCCTATAAAGCGGGACGGAAAGGAATGCCGGATGAGCTGGCCATGCAAATGCCGTTGCTCAAGGAACTTCTTCCCTTGATGGGTGTTACGGTACTGCAAAAAGAGGGTTTCGAGGCAGACGATATTTTAGGTACGCTTGCCGCCAATTGTGTGGCGCAAGGAGTGGATTGCGTGCTGGCGACCGGTGATCGAGACAGTTTGCAATTGGTCAGCGAGCATACCCACGTGTTGCTTGCCGCTACCAAGGCGGGGCAACCGCACCTGACCGAATATACTCCCGAATTGATTTGGGAGGACAAAGGGGTTACCCCTTCTCAGTTGATCGACGTAAAGGCTCTGCAAGGAGACACCTCCGACAACATTCCGGGTGTGGCGGGGGTTGGGGAAAAGACCGCTTTGTCTTTGATCGCACAGTTTGGTAGCGTTCAAAATTTATATGAAAACATTGATTCTTCCGACATTCGTGATACCCTGCGTAATAAGTTGATTGCCGACAAAGAGAATGCCTTGCTCAGTTATGAGCTTGGTAAAATTTGTTGTGATATGCCGTTGGACGTTACGGTGGAACAGTTGCTCAGCGCGCCTGCCGACCATGCCGCATTGTCTCAAAAATTGGCTCGGCTGGAACTGTTCAAAATGATTGAGCGATTGGGATTGGAACAAATTCCCCTGCAGGCGGAACCGGTGGCCGATGCGCCCGCCTCCCGATATGTGTGCCAACCCTTTGGTGAGGTGCCCCAACGGGTAGAAGATACCGTTTACGTGTTGTCTCAAGGAACCGTGACCGCCCTGCTGAGTGGGGAACGGTTGTACCTTTTTGAAGACGATCATGCGGCGGGCAGTCTGTTGGCAAGCGGTTGTGGGGTGTATACCCATGATTTAAAAGCCTGGTATCATCGCGGTTTTTCTGTAAAAACGCCTGCTTTTGATACCGCTTTAGCCGCCTACTTGTGCAATCCCTCGGCTTCGGATTATGGGGTGTCCCGTTTAATTGCCGAATACGGCGCGGTCGGTATGGCAGAAAATGCCCCCTCGGATTATGCTGATTTGGCAAACACGTTAGCGGCGTTTCCCATGTTGTGTACGATTTTGCAAGAAAAACTGCAAGAGGAAGGACAAGCCGATTTGCTAAGCAAGGTGGAAATTCCTTTGTCCCGTGTGTTGACCGACATGGAGGACGAGGGCTTTTTGGTGGATTGGCAAGCTCTGACCGCCTACGGAACGGTGTTGGAGGAGCAAATCGCCGCTCTTATGCAAAGTATTTACGATTCGGTAGGATATGAATTTAACCTCAATTCCCCCAAACAATTGGGCGAAGCGCTGTTTGTGAAATTGGGGTTGCCTGCCAAAAAGAAAACCAAAAGCGGTTTTTCCACAAATGCCGAGGTGTTGGAAGAATTAAAATATCAACATCCTGCGGTGGCGCAACTGCTGGAATATCGGCAACTTGCGAAACTGAAATCCACTTACGTAGACGGCCTTTTGGCGGTACGGGGAGATGACGGTCGGGTGCACACCACCTTTAACCAAACCGAAACCCGTACGGGACGGATCAGTTCCTCTGAACCCAATTTGCAAAATATTCCCGTACGGCGAGAAAACGGACGGGAGCTCCGCCGCTTTTTTACCGCAGGGGAGGGAAACGTGCTGGTAGATGCCGACTATTCCCAAATTGAATTGCGGGTGCTTGCCCACATGGCAAATGACGAAGCCATGATTCAAACTTTTAAAAGCGGAGGAGATATTCATACCGCTACTGCCGCCAAAATTTCGAATTTACCTCCCGAATTGGTTACTCCTCTTATGCGTTCCCGTGCCAAGGCGGTAAATTTCGGCATTGTGTACGGCATTGGTGCTTATTCCCTTTCTCAAGATTTGAACATTTCTTTCGGAGAAGCCAAACAGTATATCAATAACTATATGACCACCTATGCCGGGGTAGCAGACTATATGAAACAAGTGGTCGAAACTGCCAAAGAAACCGGCTACGTTGCTACGTTGATGGGACGTCGTCGATATCTTCCGGAACTAAAAGCGTCCAATGCCGTTACTCGTTCGTTTGGCGAGCGGGTGGCACGAAATATGCCGGTGCAAGGAACTTCGGCAGATATTATCAAGGTTGCCATGATTCGGGTAGCCGACCGTCTTGATAAAGAAAATCTGCAAGCCAAATTGATCTTGCAGGTGCATGACGAATTGATCGTAGAAGCGCCCGAAGACGAAGCAGATCGTGTGCTGACCATTTTGCAAACCGAAATGGAGCAAGCGGTTGCGTTAAAGGTTGCCATGCAGGTAGATGCCCACATAGGTAAAACCTGGTACGATGCAAAGGGGTGAGTAGGTTGATAAAACGAGTTTTGGTGGTGGGTTATACCGACACAGGGGTTGCCCCTCTGTGTGCGGCAATCTTGAACCAAATGTGCACCAAAAAAGGAATCGACGACGTTGTGTTTGACAGTTGTGGGTTTTGGGGCGACCGCAATCAACCGGTTGACTCTGCCATGCAACGGGTAGCGGGAGAATTGGGCATTGATTTGACCCGCTACAAAGCCAAAAAGGTAGAAACCAAAACCGTGCGTGCCGCTTCGTTGGTTATTCCCCAAGACGAGGTGATTTGGCGGGGTATACGGGAATTGTTGCAACGCAAATCGTTTCGGTTGGGCAAACCCGCCAAACTGAATCAGCCCATGGGTGGCCAATTAGAAGATTACCGCAGAGCGCGAGGCGAGGTGTTGGACTATTGCCGCCGCTTTATGCGAAACCTAATCGACGAAAGACGAGGAGACAAAAAAATGATGGATGGGTTGACCGTGGTGCGCTTGCAAACAATTCATGCCGAAGCGGTGGAACAATTGGAAAAGGAATGTTTTACCCATCCGTGGAGTTTGGCATCTATTGTAGGCGAGTTGGAAAAACCGACTACCGAGGGGTGCTTTATCGGTGCGTTTTGGGAAGATCAATTGGTCGGTTACGGGTCTCTCTATAAAGTAGGGGACGAAGCATATGTCAATAACATTGCCGTGGCCAAAAAAATGCGCCGCAAAGGAATCGGACATTTGTTGCTGGAAGGGTTGATTGCCGATTGTATTCTCAGCGACGTTGCTACGTTATCTTTGGAAGTGCGCAGTAAAAATTTAGATGCCATACGGTTGTATGAAACCCACGGATTCACCACCATAGGGTGTCGCAAACGGTTTTACCGTGATCCTGTGGACGATGGCGTTATTATGACCTTATTTTTGACAGGCGAGGCACCTGTTGCTCCACCGTATGAACCCACCGAGCGGGAATTGATGATGGAACAAAAACAGGCAAAGATCCTTTCGCAACTGTTCTTGATTTCCTATGATGAAGCATTGGAACGACTGGTTGTTCGTCGACGTCCGTATAAAATCAAACGCAAAAGAAAAAATCAACCCGCAGAATAAATTAAAAAGCCACCTTGCAGGTGGCTTTTGTTGTGTTACAGAGAAGAAACTACGCTTTTTTAGACCGTTTGGGCGTGGGGGTTTTACGCTTTTTTAAATCGGCAAGTTTAACAATTCCGTTACCGGGAATTAAGGTAAGGTCAAGTTGCTCCAACATTTGGGTAAACAAAGGTACGGGAAAACCGACCACGTTGGTGTATTCCCCTTCAATTCGCTCGGCAAACATACAGGCAATGCCTTGAATCCCATATCCGCCTGCTTTGTCCAACGGTTCGCCGGTGGCAACGTAGGCGTTGATTTGCCAATCTTCCATTTGGGCGAATTGTATACGGGTCATTTCGGTGGCTTGCACAACCTTGTCGTTGTATTTTAAACATACACCGGTTACCACAAAATGACTGTTTCCGCTTAATTGTTTTAGCATGGTAAAGGCGTTTTTGGGGCCGGTGGGTTTACCCAAAATTTCCATATTATGCACCACTGCTGTGTCGGCGGCAACAATTAGGGTGTCGGTCAAATCTACTCCTTGTGCGGCAAGGTGATCGGCAACCCAATCGGCTTTGCGACGGGCAAGTTCGGTGGTAACTTGGTCGGCGCTGATTTGGTCGGTGGTTTCATCTACTTGGGGAGAAACGCAGGTAAAAGAAACCCCCAAGGTGGTAAAAATTTCTTTTCGTCTGGGAGAGGTAGACGCTAAAATTACTTGCATGGTAAAACAGCCTCCTTGGCGGTTTTTTCTTATTATACTAAACTTTGCGATAAAACACAAGAGAAAAGTCATTATGCTTTGGTCAGGTGCATTGACAACACCATGGTCAATCCTCTATAATAAGGATCGGAAAAGGAAGTGAAATCATGAGAGAACTGTCTTATCCCATTACCGAACATCAAAACGGACAAACGGTGAAAAGCATATTGTTGCAAAACGGCTTTTCTACCGCTATGATTCGTCGTTTGAAGCAAAATGACGGAATTTGGCTGAGCGGCATTTCGGTTACGGTGCGACACCTTGTGCAAAAAGGACAGATTTTGACCGTACGCCTACCCGAGGTCAAAACCGAATTGGTTCCGATTCCCATGGAGTTAACGATTGTTTACGAAGACGATTGGCTGCTTGTGGTCAACAAGCCGTCAGGTATGCCTGTACACCCTTCTCAGGGGCATCATGGCGACACCCTTGCCAACGGCATTGCCCATTATTTTGCAGGCACGCCCTTTACCTTTCACCCCATTACCCGTTTGGACCGCTATACCGCTGGGTTGACATTGATTGCCAAAAACCCCATTGACGCCGCAAGACTTTGTGACCTAGCC
>JAFYMD010000047.1 GCA_017556785.1 Clostridia bacterium
AGCGAGCATGAACGGTATATGTACGATGAAAACGCGTTGGCAGGGCGCGCGGTAACCACCGCTACGTTCGAATTTACCGCAACCCCCGACGGCGAGGTAACTACCCCCAAAACTGTGGTTTGCGACAATCCCAATGCCCCCGACCGTAACGGTTGGTTAAAGGATTACGAAGAGTTCATGACCAGCTTTACCCTGCTGGAAGACGTAGGTGCCCAAAAGACCACCGGTACCATGTATATTCAACCTGCTCCTTGGACCGAACAAATCGTGCTGAAGGTCTTGCATGGCAACACCATGGAAATGACCCAAGTGAAACTGCCTGTGCAGGTGGAAACGGATTCGATTAAGGTGAACTTGAATCCTTATAACAAGAATTACGTCATCAAGGAAGACGGTACCCGTGAACCTATGGTTATGACCCAAAACATGACCGATATGCGAGGACACATTGACCGTGGCCCTTATTGCAACGACATTATTCTCAATGAAATCCTCAACATTAAAGAGGCGGGAATCAATACCATTACTACTACCCAAGCCTATACCGGCGATTATACCGGTACCTATGACATGACCATGTATATGTTGGACTTTGCCCGTAAACTTGGTTTCAATTACGAAGGCCACGCATTGTATCCCTACCGTGGACAACTGGCGGTGAATCGTGTGCGTGCCTCCAATCCCTCATTGGATTTGGGCGGCCGTAAGGATTTTATCGGACAAACCAACGTGGATGCCGCCAACGGTATATTGGCTCGTTGGAATATGTTGCGCTATGGTGATTTTTACGTGTATGATAAGGTGACCAAAGAAATCCCCATTTCGGTAGAAGAAAACTACGGTTGGATGACCTATGCCAACAACTGGCGTGACCATATCAACGCAACCTCCGACGCAGCTTTACGTCGCTGGCTGGCAACAGCGTATAACAATAACATTGATGCGCTTAACCAAAAATACGACAGTTCTTACGAATCGTTTGACAAGATTTCCGTGGTAGACGAATCGTTGGCCAACGTGCTAAACGGCGAAGTGTACCATGACTGGACGGCGGCTACCATAGAATATGATTTGTTCCGTACCGCCGAGCGGGTGAGCAACTACAAGGAAATGTTGAAATATGCTGACATTGACAATGCCAAGGTTTATGTGCGTACGGAAAATGCCTTGTTTTTGGCTCCCGGTATTTCTCAAACCACCACCAATCCTCGCTACCGTCACGTGTATTACGAACAACGTCGTGCCGCCGCGGTTCCCGAGTTGTTGAAAGCTTCCGGCATTATTTACGGCGATAGCAGTTATTGTTGCACACCGTTCTTTAATTCCGAAGTATATGAATTGACTCGTCAAGCCGCCAAATATGGATTCAACACGGCCAAAACGCCTCCCTTTGCTCATATGATAGATATGGCTGTTATTAACGACAGCGTGGGCAAATACGAGTACTCTGACAAGCTGTGCCTTGACAGTTATACCATGGGTTGCCAAATCAATACCATGGGTTCCTTGTTTACTTGGTGTAAAGCCATTTACGAAGCAGGTGGTGTTCCCGGTACTATGTGGATGGACTATGCTTGTGATTTGTACGTGACTTCTACCCAATACAAGGAATTGCAATTCTTGAACAAGAAGTTCCAAGAAATGCTGGCTACCGAAGAAGGTAAGGCTTGGGCAACTTCTGTTCCCGAAGAAGCCACGCAAAACCCCGTGGCGGACTTGGCAAACGGCGGCTATAGCTTCCCCGAAAGCTATTTGGACCAAGAATTGGCAGATCTCGTGCGCTATAATCAAATTTTAGATTATTGCCATAAAAACTAAGTTTTTTACTTCCTCCTGCAGGGGCGGTTCCTCATCTTTTTTCCGCCCCTGCCATTTACAACAATAAACAAGGCAACGCCTCATACCGAGACGTTGCCTTGCTTTTTTGTTTGGTGGTTATTTGGGCTGATAAAAGCAAATTGCTTGCGTGTTTTTGTTGGGTTCTTTGGGCGGCAGGGCGGCATATCCCAAAGCGGCCATGCCATATACCACGTGGTCGGTGGGAATTCCTACCTTGGTCAGCAAATCTCGCACTTCCGGGTTGTCACAGGTAGCGTTGAGTTGGTTAATCCATACCGAACCGATTCCCAAACTGTGGGCGGCTAAAAAAATGTTCTGCAAAGCGCAAGAGCAATCGGCACAGCCGTGACGACTTTCTCGGTGATTGGTGGCAATGATCACTGCGGTGGGTTTGTAAAAGTCGTAGTCCTCACCGCGATTGTCGGCTTTGCCAACAACCTTGGCAAGGTGTTCTATGGTTGGCAGATGATCGATCACCGTGAATTGCCAGGTTTGGCGATTCATGCCGCTGGGGGCATAAATGGCGGTGTTTACGATGGTTTGCAGATCTTCTTTGGCAACGGGCCGGTGGGTAAACCCGCGAATACTGCGACGGGTAAGCAGATTTTCTATAACAGGATTCATGATCTCTCCTCCTTGTTGGCATTGTACCACGGGAAAGGGAAAAAAGCAAGAAATCACGTGTTTTTTAAAATAATTCTTGACAAATGGGTTTTATCTGCTATAATAGCAAGTGTTAAGTAATTTTGGTTTACAAAGCAATTTTGATTTACACCCATTAGGAGGGTTGCTTGTGGCTAAAGACATGAAGTTCGCCTTGTTGTTCGACTTGTACGGCGAACTGCTCAGTTCTCGACAACGAGAAATTTTTGAAGGGTATTACAGCGACGACCTCAGCCTTTCGGAATTGTCCGAAGCATACGGCATCACTCGTCAAGGTGTTTTGCAAAACATTCGTTCGGCAGAACATAAACTGTTGGAAACCGAAGAAAAATTACAACTGTCCCAAAGTTTTTTGCGCAATCGCAAGCGGGCAGAGCAAATCGAGACCCTTGCCGGTCTGTTGGTACAAAACGGAAATACTGCAGGCGAAGAAATTGCATTTTTGGCCCGCCAGATTCAAGAAGAGTTATAAAAAGGGGGGGACAGCATGGCGTTTGAAGGATTAACCGAAAAACTTGCCAAAGCCTTTAAAAACATGAAAAATCGCGGTCGCTTGACCGAAAGCGATGTAAAAGAAGCCATGCGCGAAGTTCGGTTGGCGTTGTTAGATGCCGACGTTAACTACAAGGTTGCCAAGGATTTTACCGCTTCGGTTACCACCCGAGCCATTGGTGAAAATATTACCGAGAGCTTGACTCCGGCACAAATGGTTATTAAGATCGTAAACGAAGAATTAACCAACCTTATGGGTGGGGGAGAAGCACGGATCAATACCGCTTCCAAAGGCCCCACGGTTATTATGATGTGCGGTTTGCAAGGTTCGGGTAAAACCACCCATGCCGCCAAACTCGCCAAAATGCTTCGTTCCAAAGGGAGCCGCCCTTTGTTGGTTGGGTGTGACATTTATCGTCCCGCCGCAATCGACCAGTTAAAGGTGGTCGGTGGCAAAGCCGAAACTCCCGTGTTCGAAAAAGGAACCCAAGATCCGGTCAAAACCGCCAAAGAAGCCTTGGCTCATGCCAAAGATTACGGCAACGACTACGTGATTTTGGACACCGCAGGTCGTTTGCACGTAGACGAGCAACTCATGGACGAGCTCAAACGGATGAAAGCGGCGGTAGAACCCAACGAAATTTTATTGGTGGTTGACTCCATGAC
>JAFYMD010000048.1 GCA_017556785.1 Clostridia bacterium
CACGGGACCCATTTATGGGTAAGTAAGAAATAAATTGCGTGGCTGGCAGGCCAACAAAAAAGCGCACTTGTGCGCCGCCAGTAGTATTAGGGCTATGCCCGAAAATGAAATACCCCCCGTTATACGGGGGGATTATTATTTCATATAAACAAGGAATCATTATACCGTAAGGCAGCAAGCACTAATTTTTCGAGCGGTCTGCCGTAAATAGCCTGTGCCCGCTCGCTTTCACAATAAAATCCCAAGAAAGGTTCCAACCCACCCTGTTGTGTAATCAAAAAATCCACCAAAATGAGTCCAATCCAATAATCAACGAAGGAATCATCCACCAAATAGGGCAACTTTTCACCTGCTCTTTCATACGCAAGTTGTACGAACGCCCGTCGATAGTTTTCGGGAGTAATTTCCATCTCGTTCATTTCAAGCATAGTTTCTATTTGCACGTTTTCATTCGGGTCAGAACTTCGGTTAATTCTCACATCAGTTTGCAAATATTCATATTCCTCTTTGGCAATCTCGGTTTGCCAAATCAATTCTATATAAGTAGCAAAGCCTTCTCGCACCATTGACTCAGGTGGATATTGAACCTGACCGTTTACGTCGCAAATCAAATGCACATATTCATGGACAAAATCGCAGTAATTGGCACAATACATCACTTGCTCCTTATACTCAGAACGAATAGAGCCTTCATAAATGTGCTGATTATCGAACACACATTTGGGATTGGTGTCGGCCGACATAGTCCATCCCAGATAATCATTGATTTCTTTTGCAATACGATCGCCTTCGTTGCAAATCGCTTCACTGTTTTCCTCTTCTTGTTGAAACTCATATTGAAGCGAAGCAGATTTCATTTCGGATAAATTGGTAGAGGCACATCCAACCATCAAACAAAAACAAAGCAACATAGCAATTATACTGTATATCCTCACTTTCATCGTTCTTCCTCCTTTTGAAATGCATAGTAGCAACTTACCCGACCACTATAAAGATAGTCACCGCTTTTGTGTTCTACCAACAAATACTGCTTGCCGTCGATTTCTTTCACCCAATACCGATTTGCAAATTTATTTTCCTTATCTAAAATTACACCTTTCGTATAGGAATCCAATCGCTCATAATCGCCGTTTTGACCATGAAACATCCGAATGCAAAGTCCTTGTGGGGTGATTTGCATTTTGGTAATCCACCAATCGTTTTGAGATGTTCTCGGTGTTTTCGGTGAAAAATCCTCCATTGATGAAACCAAATCGCAGGTATGCCACGTTCCAATTAGTGCCTCGTCCATCACATATGGCAAGTCAACCTTATCCTGTGCAACATAAGTTTCTTCCAAGGTGTACGGCTTGTTGTCAAGCTGGCGATATACATAGCACCGTCCATTGTTATCATCGGTCGCAACCACGTCCTTATGCCATTCCACCACCAAAAAACGTTGGTTGCTTTGTTCCACCATACGGCACGCATTGGCAACCACCGCTCGGCGTTTGGAAGATAAAACATAAACAACCCCTTTACTCCAGGAAATATGGCGATAAAATGCGCCGCCCGGCAAAAAATAAAGTACCGAATAAAGCGGCTCCTTGATTGGTGTTATGTTAACCAAATCATAAGAAGCGGAAGTTTCCCCTATCAGTTCCCACTTACCGAGCATTTGGTCGCAATTTTCGAAATGAAGATGGATCAGCAGATCAGATGGTGTTATCGGTTTATTTATTGGTTCGCCGAATTCCGCCAATTTCTTTTCAATGTTCATAATCGAACCAGATAATTCTTGCTTCTTGCCATGCAAAGCTTGTTGTTTTTGTTGTTCGTCTAGCGAAAGCAAGCGACGAATTTCTCGTAATGAATACCCCAATCTTTCCAGTGATCGTATTTCATCAAACACCATTTTTTGCTCGGCTAAATAATAGCGATAATTACTGAATTCATCCACGTAAGCAGCTTTTAATATGCCAATGTTATGATAATACCGCAGGGTTTTTGTTGTGGTACCACACAATTTGGCAAAGGCACCAATGGTTAGCACTAAGGTCACCTCCAAAATTTTTGAATATTATAACATTCCTGTTAAGGGGAAAGTCAAGGGGAAAAGCTTGATTTGGTTTGTTATTTTTTTGTCGTTTTCAGGTGGTTTTTCGAGGTGGTTATGGTAAATCCCTGCATTTTTGTTAACAGTTTATCAATTTGCGTGATTTTTGCAAGATTTAAGCCGCTTTTATTGTGACAAAAATTCACAAAATCCTTGACAAAAGCAAAAAAACGTATATAATAATGGTAAATGGTTCACAAACCAAGTATTTTTATTGGAGGTAACTCTTATGTCTCGTGTATACAATTTTTCTGCAGGCCCCTCTATGCTGCCTGAAGCAGTTTTGGCTAAAGCCGCTGCTGAAATGCTGGATTATGAAGGTTCCGGTCAATCGGTTATGGAAATGTCTCACCGCTCCAAGGTGTATCAATGCATCATCGACGGTGCCGAAGCCTTGCTTCGTGAAGTGATGAACATTCCCGACAACTACAAGGTTCTGTTCCTGCAAGGTGGTGCTTCCACCCAATTTGCCATGGTTCCCATGAACTTGATGACGGGCAACGGAAAAGCCGACTACATCATCACCGGTCAATGGGCCAACAAAGCATACAAAGAAGCCGCTCGTTACGGCAACGCTCGCGCAGTTGCTTCGTCTGCCGACAAAACCTATTCCTACATTCCCGAAACCAAACGGGAAGACTTTGACACGGAAGCCGACTACGTTCACATTTGCATGAACAACACCATTTACGGCACCAAATACGCTCAGTTGCCCGACGTTGGTGACATTCCCTTGGTAGCCGACATTTCTTCTTGCATCGCTTCCGAACCCTTGGATGTTTCCAAATTTGTTTTGCTGTATGCCGGTGCGCAAAAGAACTTGGCCCCCGCAGGTTTGACCATCGTTATCGTTCGTGAAGATTTCTTGGGCAAAGCCATGGATATCACTCCCACTATGCTCAACTACGTAACCCACGCCGAAAACGGCTCTATGTTCAATACTCCTCCCTGCTACACCATTTACGTTTGCAAATTGGTTTTGGAATGGATCAAAAACGAAATGGGCGGTTTGGAAAAAATGAAAGCCCACAACGAAGCCAAAGCCGCTTTGCTTTACAACTTCCTTGACAACAGCAAGTTGTTCAAAGGCACCGTTGAAAAGAACAGCCGCTCTCTCATGAACATTCCCTTCATCACCGGCAACGAAGAATTGGATGCCAAATTTGTAAAAGAAGCTACTGCCGCAGGTTTCGTTAACTTGAAAGGTCACCGCTCGGTTGGTGGTATGCGTGCTTCTATTTACAACGCTATGCCCATGGAAGGGGTAGAAGCATTGGTAGCCTTTATGCAAAAATTTGAAGAGGAGAATGCATAATGTTTGAAATTAAAACTTTAAATAAAATCTCTGCTTCGGGTCTTGATCGTTTTGATACCACCAAATACGCTTACGGCGACGATTTTGCCAATCCCGATGCCATTATGGTTCGTTCTGCCGCTATGCACGACTATGCCATGAACGACAACTTGAAAGCAATCGCCCGTGCCGGTGCCGGTGTTAACAACATTCCCGTTGCCGACTGCGCTGAAAAAGGTATTGTGGTATTCAACACCCCCGGTGCCAATGCCAATGCGGTAAAAGAATTGGTAATCGCCGGTTTGCTCATTTCTTCTCGTCGGGTAATTCCCGCCATTGACTGGGCCAAAACCTTGAAAGGCAACGGCGACCAAGTGGGTAAAATGGTAGAAAAAGGCAAATCTGCCTTTACCGGTCCCGAAATCTTGGGTAAATCTTTGGGTGTTATCGGTTTGGGTGCTATTGGTATTGAAGTTGCCAATGCCGCCAAGGCGTTGGGCATGACCGTTTACGGCTACGACCCTTATTTGTCGGTTGATGCCGCATGGCACTTGTCCCGTTCCATTAAACACTCCAACGACTTAAAAGAAATCTTTGCCAACTGCGATTACATTACCGTTCACGTACCTCTGACCGACGGTACCAAGGGTATGATCAACGATCAATCCATCGCCACTATGAAAGACGGTGTTCGCATTCTGAACTTTGCCCGTGGTGCTTTGGTAGATACCACTTCTATGATCGAAGCTTTGGGTTCCGGCAAGGTTGCCGCTTACGTAACCGACTTCCCCGATGACGACATCATTGGCGTAGATGGTGCGATCTGCATCCCCCACTTGGGTGCTTCTACCCCCGAATCGGAAGACAACTGCGCTTCTATGGCCGCAGGGGAATTGATCGATTTCCTCGAAAACGGCAACATTGTCAACTCGGTAAACTTCCCTGCCGTTTCTTGCCCCCGCAGCGGTAAATGCAGAATCTGCATTATCCATAAAAACGTTCCCAATATGCTATCTGCCATTTCGGCAATTGTTTCCGGCAACGGCATTAACATCGAAAACATGTTGAACAAATCCAAAGGCGATTACGCCTACACCATTTTGGATATTGATGCTGATGGTGAAGCCTTGAAAAAGGATTTGGAAGCCATTGACGGTATCATTCGTATTCGCGTAATCTAAGCGAAAGGCACAAAGTTACAGCCACGACAAGGGATGACCTTGTCGTGGCTGTTTGTTTTATTTTTTTAAAAACTATCGACTTCCGTCGATATCATAGTGAAGGATCAAATCCATGAGCGGAGCGGTAATTCCTCCTACGCAAAGCAAAGCATTTCCCAATTCGAACAACCGACTTCCAATGTTTATACTAAGATACGGTTGGCTTAGCACCGACGGAAACCACGTTACGATTCCACATACTGTAAACGCCAAAATTGACAAATAGACCGATATAATCATAACTTTCATGGGGTAGTCGTGTACCATATCCAAAACCGTAACAAGTGCCGAAATCCGACGTTTCATATCCTATCACCTCATCACGGCTTCATTATAACAAGCAAACCAATCGGTCACAAGATATGAAATCTTGGGGAATTTACCATTTATCGGCAATATATACACCAAAAAGGGAAGCA
>JAFYMD010000049.1 GCA_017556785.1 Clostridia bacterium
ATCGACTCTGCCACCATGATGAACAAGGGGTTAGAGGTGATCGAGGCGTTGCATTTGTTTGGGGTAACGCCCGAGCAAATTCAAGTAGTGGTGCATCCTCAAAGCATTGTGCATTCGCTGGTGGAATTTAACGACGGGGCCATGATTGCCCAACTTTCTACCCCCGATATGCGCTTGCCGATCCAATATGCTTTGACCTATCCTCGCCGTTTGGACTGTCCCTTGCGTCCTTTGTCTTTGGCGCAAGTGGGGAGTTTGACCTTTTTTGAACCCGACCGCGAAACCTTTGGTTTGTTGGCGGCGGCTGAGCGAGCGATTGGGTTGGGGGGCTTGTACCCCGCGGCACTCAACGGTGCCAACGAGCAGGCAGTAAGCCTGTTTTTACAAGAAAAAATTTCCTTTTTGCAAATACAAGAGCTGGTATGTACGGTGTTTGACCACCCCTTTGCCACCGATTACCAATCGGTAGAGCAGGTGCTGGAGGCTGACCGAATTGCCAGAAATTTGGTGTTGCAAAATCTGTAATAACATGGGAGAATCAATATGACAGGTTCGGTTTGGTCTGCCTTGGGGGACGTTTGGAGTACCCTTTGGCCCATTATTGTGGCATTGTTGATCTTTGGCTTGATCGTGGTGATTCACGAGTTTGGACATTTCTTTTTTGCGAAACTGTTCAAGGTCAAGGTCAACGAATTTGCCGTGGGGTTTGGCCCTGCTTTGTATAAAAAGCAAAAAGGCGAAACCCTGTATGCCATACGTCTGGTACCCTTTGGCGGCTTTTGCTCTATGGAGGGGGAAGACGAGCACAGCGACCAACCGGGCGCCTTTCATGCCAAAAAGCCGTGGAAACGGTTTATTATTGTGGCGGCAGGGGCGGTCAACAACCTGATTTTGGGTTTTCTTTTGGTTGCAATTATGTTGGGGGTGCGTGGTGAATTTAATACCACCACCGTGCAAGGTTTTGTGAAAGACGCCTCCAGTTACCAAAGCGGATTGCGTGCCGGTGACGAAATTGTGGAAGTAGACGGTCGCAGCGTGTACTGTGCCTCTGACCTTTCTTATATGATGATGACCAGCCAAGACGACACCTTGTCCAGGGTGGTCAATCGCGACGGGGAAGAGATCACCTTAAACCAAGTGAAATTCCCCATGAAACAAAATGAACAAGACGGAAAAACCTATCTTGCAGCCGATTTTGGCATTGTTAGAGAAGAAATGACCTTGTCAAAGCCGTTGGACTATATCGGCAACACCGCTATGGAAACCGTTTCAATCGGTCGCGTGGTGTGGATGAGCTTGGTAGACTTGGTAGGCGGTCGTTTTAGCCTAAATGATATGATGGGCCCCGTGGGCGTGGTGTCCACGGTCAGCGATTCGGTCAGCCAAGCCGCCGACGACAGTTCCGGTGCAGGCATGGAATATTTACTGTATTTGTTGGCTATGATTACCATTAATTTGGGCATTGTCAATTTGTTGCCTTTACCCGCTTTAGACGGGGGGCGATTGGTGTTTATCACCGCCGAGGGCATTTTCCGCAAGCCGATTCCTCAAAAATTTGAGGGGTGGGTTCACGCCGTTGGCTTTGCCTTGCTGATTGGTTTGATTTTGATTATTTGCGGTAACGATATTTTACGATTGATACGAGGGTGACGACATGACCAAACGACATTCCCGCTGTGTAGCGGTGGGCAATCTTACCATGGGGGGCGACTCGCCCGTTTCGATTCAGTCCATGTTAAATTGCCCTGCCGACGATCTTGCGGGAAGTGTTGCTCAGGCGCAAGCCTTGGAGCGGGCAGGTTGTCAAATTATACGAGCGGCGGTTCCCACCGTGGCTCACGCTCCTTTGATCGGAGCGTTGAAACAAGCCGTGTCTTGCCCTATTGTGGCAGACATTCACTTTGATTACCGTATTGCCTTGGCGTGTGTCGACCAAGGGGTGGACAAAATTCGCATTAACCCCGGCAATATCGGTGAACAAGAAAAAATCAAGGCGGTGGCAGATGCTTGCCGCAGAGCAGGTGTTCCCATTCGTATAGGGGTCAATTCCGGCTCGGTGGAACAGCATTTGCTGGAAAAATACGGTGGCCCCACACCCGTAGCGTTGGCCGAAAGTGCCTTGTACCACGCTTCGTTGTTGGAGGAATTTGATTTTCACCAAATTGTCCTGTCGGTAAAATCCTCCGACGTTGTGTCCACCTATGCTGCCAATATGGAAATTGCTCGCCGTTGCGACTACCCCTTACATTTGGGGGTGACCGAAGCAGGCACCAAAGAAATGGGCATTATGAAATCGGCGGCAGGCATTGGCGGACTGCTGTTGGCAGGTGTGGGTGATACCATACGCATTTCTTTGACCGACCACCCTGTGGAAGAGGTCATAGCCGCCAAACGGTTGCTAAAAAGCCTGGGATTGCGGAAAGAAGGGGCAACCTTGGTGTCTTGTCCCACCTGCGGACGCACCAAAATCGACCTGATCGGTTTGGCAAATCGCACGCAACAATTTTTAGAAACCATAGACCGTCCCATAAAAGTAGCGGTCATGGGGTGTGTGGTCAACGGACCGGGAGAAGCCAAAGAAGCCGACATTGGGATCGCAGGCGGCGACGGTTGCGGTGTTATATTTAAAAAAGGTGTGGTGGTACAAAAGGTACCCGAAGACCGACTGTTTGAATGCTTGGTAGATGAAATTAAAAAGATGAATTAGGAATGAATCACAATGAGTATGCTGTTTCAAGAGTGTTTTGGTGCTCTTTTTTCCAATCAAGTGTGTCCCTTGCCACCAACGACAAGGGTAGAAAATGTAGCGTTTTCTGCCGCCGAACGTACCATGTCGGCGGTGATTGCCGTGCCCCAATACGTTCCCCATAAACAGTTGACGGTTGCTTGTGCCACGGTTGCCAAAGCACTGAACTTGCACCACGTAGTTTTGGTTCCCCAAGCAAACAAAACCTTTTTTTCTCACGATGCAGTTGCCGATATTTTGGATTGGATCCGTACCCAAAAGGCCATGATCGGAGAAGTGCTGGACCATGCCACCCTGCAGGTGAGCCCCGAATGTGTTACCTTGGTGTTGGCAAGCGGTGGTGCTCGGGTGTTGGAAGCGGCGCACGTAGGCGAATTGTTTGAAAAACAATGTGAAATGTGGTTTGGCTTTGCTCCCCAATTTACCTTGGGCGGTGTGACCCAAATCAGCAAAGAAGAACAGCAAAAACGAGAAGAAGCCATTCGTCAAGTGGTGGAAAAACAAGAAGAAAAACCCAAAGAAGTCAAATTCTCCGGCCCTTCTTCCGACGGTTCTCCCTATTATCCCGAATCGGCAAAGCTGATTTTCGGCAACCGTATGCCCAAAAATCCCAAACCGATCAAGGACGTGTCCCCCGACGACGGTACTGCCTGCATTTGGGGGGAGATTTGTAGTGTGGAAAGTCGCGAGACCCGCGACGGACGTACCTGCCGATTCACCTTTATGCTCACCGACCAAACCGGCTCGTATACCGCGAAGGTTGCGGCAGAAAAAACCTCTGCCCAATATGCCGTGTTTGAAGATAAGATCAAAAAAGGTACTTGCGTCATGATGTTCGGCAAGATCAATTATGACGAATACGCCAAAGAAGATATCTTTTTTCCCTTTGCCATTGCCACCTTGCAAAAGGTCAAGGTGAGCGACAATGCCCCCGAAAAACGGGTGGAATTGCATTTGCATACCAATATGTCGGAAATGGACGGTATGGCTTCTGCCAAGGACTTGGTCATGAAGGCATATCACTGCGGACATCCTGCTATTGCCATTACCGACCACGGGGTGGTACACGCCTTCCCCGAAGCCGCCCAAACCCGTCGGGATATTTTAAAAAGCGGCGGAAACATTAAGATCATATACGGGGTAGAGGCTTACATGATTCCCGATGCCAACCATCCCGACGTGATCGACGATCGGAAAAATATTCGTCGTTACCACTTCATCATTTTGGTAAAAGATGCGGTGGGATTAAAGAATTTATATAAATTGATTTCCAAATCCCACGTGGACCAATTCCACGTGCGCCCGTTGCTGACCAAAAGCGACTTGATCAATCACCGTGAAGGTCTGATCTACGGCAGTGCTTGCGAGCAAGGGGAGTTGTTGCAGGCAATCATCGACAAAAAGAGCGACGAGGAATTAAAACAGATCGCTTCCTTTTACGATTATTTGGAAATACAACCGACTGCCAACAACGCTTTTATGTTACGCAAGGAAAACTACATTAAGCGGATAGAAGAAGCCAAAAAGCAGGCTGCCCGTGACAAAGCCGAGGCAACCTTGAAACGGTTTGAGCATTTGCAAACCGAAAAAGATTTGCAGGACTTGAACCGCAAGGTAATCGCAATTGCCGATCAATTGGAAAAACCGGTGTGCGCTACCGGTGACGTGCATTTTTTGAACGAAGAAGATGCCATTTATCGGGCAATCATTATGGCGGCGCAAAAGTTTTCCGACGCCGACCAGCAAGCCCCGCTTTATTACCGTACCACCGACGAAATGCTTCGTGAGTTTGCCTATTTGGGAGAAGAAAAGGCCAAAGAGGTCGTGGTAACCAATCCCAACAAAATCGCAGAGCTGGTAGATGAAACGGTAGAACCTTTTCCTATTGACAAAAGTTTTCCCCCTTCCATCGAAGGGTCGGAGGACCTGCTGCGGGACATTACTTGGACCAGAGCCAAAGAGGTATATGGCGATCCTTTGCCCGAATTGGTGCAAAACCGTTTGCAACGGGAGTTAGACGCGATTATCGGCAACGGCTTTTCGGTCATGTATATTTCTGCTCAAAAGTTGGTAAAATACTCTAACGACAACGGGTATTTGGTTGGCTCTCGTGGTTCGGTTGGGTCTTCCTTTGCCGCGATTATGGCGGGGATTTCCGAGGTAAACCCCTTGCCACCTCACTACATTTGTCCCAACTGTAAGCACAGCGAATTCATTACCGACGGCTCGATTGGCTCCGGGTTTGACCTGCCGCCGAAAGATTGCCCCAACTGTGGGCAAGCCATGAATCGTGACGGTCACGATATTCCTTTTGAAACCTTTCTTGGATTTAAAGGAGATAAGGTACCGGATATCGACTTGAACTTTGCAGGGGAAGTCCAATCCAAGGTGCATAAGTATACCGAAACCCTGTTTGGTAGTGAAAACGTGTTCAAAGCGGGCACCATTTCGGGTGTTGCCGAAAAAACCGCTTTTGGTTACGTTAAAAAATACGAAGAAGAACGGGGACTTATGTTTACCAAAGCCGAAGTGGCTCGCTTGGCGGCGGGTTGCGAAGGGGTTCAGCGTCCCACCGGGCAGCATCCCGGAGGCATGGTGGTAGTTCCTGCTACCCATGAAATCTACGACTTTTGCCCCATTCAGCGTCCTGCTAACGATGTAAAAAGCACCACCCAAACCACCCACTTTGACTTCCGTTCCATGCACGACCTGCTTTTGAAGTTAGACGAGCTGGGGCATGATGTTCCCACCATTTATAAGTACTTAGAAGATTACAGCGGTATTCCTGTTTCTACGGTACCTATGAGTGACCCCGATGTAATGAGTTTGTTTGAATCGCCCAAAGCATTGGGGGTAAGCGAGCAAGATATCGGTTGCCCTGTAGGTACGTTGTCTTTGCCCGAACTTGGTACAAGCTTTGTAGTGCAAATGATTGTGGACTCTAAGCCAAAGAATTTTACCGACTTGTTACAAATTTCGGGACTTTCTCACGGAACCGACGTGTGGCTGGGCAACGCCCAAGACTTGATCGCCAACGGTACCTGTACCATTTCCGACGTAATCGGTACACGGGACAGTATTATGGTGTATTTGATCCATAAGGGGTTGGATCCCCAAATGGCCTTTAAGATCATGGAAATCGTCCGTAAGGGCAAGGCCACCAAGTTGCTTACCGAAGAACATATCAACGCCATGAAAGAGCACGACGTACCCCAATGGTATATTGACTCTTGCTTTAAAATCAAATACATGTTCCCCAAAGCCCACGCCGCCGCTTATATGATTGCGGCCCTGCGGCTTGGGTGGTACAAGGTACATCGCCCCTTGGAATTTTATGCCGCTTACTTTACGGTACGTGGGGAAGATTGCGACGCGGTGGTCATTAACGGCGGACTCAGCGGTGTGCGCGCCGAAATGCGTAAGATTGAAGCCAAAGAGCGAGACAAAACCGCTTCTGCCAAAGAAAAGACCACTTACGTTACCTTGCAAATTATCA
>JAFYMD010000050.1 GCA_017556785.1 Clostridia bacterium
CTCGTTAATACATACAGTATTGCCTGCGCTTTTTCCTCGGTAGGTCCAAAATCCTCACTTCATAAATTCTTCGACCGATAACGTATGAGTTTTTGTGTTGATTGTGGGTTGTTTCGACGCGCGCGAGCTGTCGCTCTCGCACGGAGAAAGAAGCCGCAAGCGCCGAAAAATCATGCGTTTCGGCGGGTTCAAGTTACTATGCTTTGGCTAGCGTCAACCCCGCAACCGCAAGGCACCACAGCAAAACTGCTATGGCTACGTTACTGCTGTCCCCGGTTTGCGGCAAGGCTTGCTCTGGTTGCCGCTCAGGCGGTGTCACCGTAGGATTCCCGCCCGAAGGATCGGGTGATTGGGGTTCCCCTTGTCCGGGAGGCGGCACGGGATCGGGTATCACCTGAGTAGGTGTCTGTTCTTGGGGTAAATTGGGCTCGGTGGGCGTTTGGATCTCGGTCGAAGTTTCCGGTTCGGGTTGTGGTGGTGCGGGAGGTTGAGAAGGTTCCACGGTCGTTTGGGTCATATGATAAGCGAAAAAGCATTGCTGACCCTGTTTTTGGGTGTTGAGCAAAACAAAATCCATTTGCACGTTGGTGGTTTCGTCGGCCTGAAAAACATACCCTTCATCGGCAACCGTAATCCCCAACGCTACCCATTCGTCCACCTTTTGGACTACCTGCTCAATGTCGGTTTTGTAATTGGCACTAACATAATCGTCGGTATAATACCATGCCACCCGCTGTGCCAACTGTAACCCATATGGGGTGATTTCATACATTCCGTTTTGATTCTTTTCAAAAAAGAAATCAAATCCCTTGGTCATCATGACCTTCAATTGATTTGAAACGTTAGCACCGCTGTTGTTGTTTAAAATCTCGCCTGCGGGGCACACCGTAAATTTGTCGCTGACTTCGGCACCCGCCAATCCTTCGTCAACGCAGAAGCCTCTGTATTCGTTGGAAAACAAAACGTTTTCGTATCCTGCTTCGATGGCGGTCACCTCGGTAATACCGTCTGCTGTAACCAACAAACCGGAAAACAAGGAAAGGAGCAAGACACTCAAACAAATTACCATCCATTTTTTCATACGAATTTCTCCTACCATCAATTTTGTTTACAGTATATCACAACTTACAGCACAAGTAAACTCACAATCACAACATCCTCGATTTTTCTTGTATTTTCACTTTTTTTGATTTACAATAAATATGAGGTGAAAAACATGGACAACCTAACCATACGATTGCAAGCGTTATCGGACCCGAAATATCGTGCATTTCAAATCAAATTGATGCCCACGGTAGACCCCGCCACCGTGTTGGGGGTACGCACCCCCGATTTGCGCCGTTTGGCAAAACAGATAAGCCAAACCCGGGTTGCCTGCGATTTTATGAATCGCCTGCCTCACACCTATTACGAAGAAATGAATCTCCATGGCTTTTTGATCGAATATGAAACCGATTTTGAGCGAACAGTCGCCCAGCTAAACGCTTGGCTCCCCTATGTCAACAACTGGGCCACCTGCGACTGTGTCGCCCCCAAGGTGCTTGCCACCCGTTTGCCCGATTTGGAACAACACATCAAACTCTGGTTGTCGTCTCCTCATCCCTATACCGTACGGTATGCCATAGGTATGCTGCAACGACATTTTTTGGGAGATGCCTTTGACCCAAAATATTTGCTATGGGTGTCCCGCGTGCCCACCAAGGAATATTACCTGCATATGATGGTAGCGTGGTATTTTGCCACCGCCCTTGCCAAGCAACCGCAAGCGGCGTTCCCCTATGTTACCCAACAACGGTTAGACCCCGCCACCCATAATAAAGCGATTCAAAAAGCAATCGAAAGCTACCGTATTTCTCCCGAATTCAAGCAACAGTTGCGCCAATATAAAATTTCAGCAAAGGAGCGGACGCTATGATCGGAATCTATTTTTTATGCGGCATGATCGGTTTGGCGGTAATCCTCGCCCTGATTGCGCTATGGGCTTACCACATGGCGTTTCACCACAAAAAAAGCCAACGAGACCTTTGCCAAGCCTTTCAGTTTGGGCCTTATGCTCCCTACTACCAAGCCACCGTGGATCTAATGGCCGAAATGAAAGCAATCCCTTTTGAATCGGTCACCATATCATCGGCAGACGGTCTTGCCCTACACGGACGATACTATCATTGGCAAGACGGTGCCCCGTTGCAAATTCAGTTTCACGGATACAAAGGACACCCCATGCGAGATTTTTGCGGCGGTCACAAGTTGGCGCGGGAATTGGGGTTCAACGTGCTGGTGATCGACCAACGCGCCCATGCCAAAAGCCAAGGACGAACCATCACCTTTGGCATTTTAGAACGACAAGACTGCTTGGCTTGGGTCAACTATGCCGTCAAACGATTTGGCGAAGCCTGTCCGATCTATTTAGCCGGGGTCTCTATGGGGGCGGCTACCGTGTTGATGGCAACCGAATTGGCATTGCCGCCGCAGGTAAAAGGAATCATTGCCGACTGTCCCTATTCCTCTCCCAAAGCCATCATTTGCAAAGTGAGCAACGACGTGCATATTCCCGCCCGTTTGTCCTTTCCGTTTGCGCGTTTGGGGGCCCTGCTATATGGTAAATTTGTTTTTCGCACCCATATTTCCGCCGTCAATGCGGTTAAGTCTGCTAACATTCCCATCTTGCTCATTCACGGGGAAGCCGACGATTTTGTCCCTTGCCACATGAGCCGAGAAATTTACGAGGCTTGCGCTTCCCCAAAAACGCTGGTGGTAATCCCCAACGCCCCCCACGGCATGAGTTATTTACAAGATCCCGACGGCTATCGCCAAGCGGTAGAAGACTTTGTAACACAAACCAAATAACCGCCTTAACAAGTGGGGCTTTGGCGGGGAATATCGTGAAAAATCCTGTGAAACCACCAAGGAGTCCAGCGGTTTTTGCC
The DNA here is from genome assembly GCA_017556785.1 of Clostridia bacterium. GTDB lineage: Bacteria > Bacillota > Clostridia > Oscillospirales > Acutalibacteraceae > UMGS1484. The sequence continues at coordinate 2,928 of JAFYMD010000050.1, forward strand.
TTGTTTCTCCTTCAAAATCACAAGCATTTCCGGTGCAAAGCCATTATAAAATACAACCGTTTCTTTTAAATCATGATAAGAATCCTGTAATACACACGTATTGCAGGATTTTTTCATGCAGGATAAAGGGTAGTGTGGCGGCAATCCGCATCCCCCGTTATTCCTTTGCGCCACAGGCGGCAGTCTGGCTTTTTCGGTTTACATAATGCCAAAATACTGTTATTCAGGGCCTAAAACACACCGTTTAGGGCAAACCCATTGACAAGATTTAGTTGTTATAGTATAATCAAAATGTAATTAGAAATGTGAAAAATCGGTGAGTAAATTTACCGTTTCATTCGTTTAATAAGTGAACCCCTCGGCAAACCCTTCACCCCCGATCCGTTGTCCTTTGCATCCTTTCGATTGCTTCCTGTCGTTCTTTTTCAATGTCCGTCGCAAGCTAACCGATCGTTAACACTTTTGGGGCAATATCGTATACTGTAAGTGGAAAAAATCCTGTCATTTTTCCCACTTAGGGATTTAGAACGCCCACTTAGGGATTACGTATTGACGTTTCGCGGCTGACATTATAAACTATAAGTGCAATAAAAATGCCTTAACCATACTGCCAAGCAGTATGATATTTTATAAAGGAGGGTTTATTATGTCACGCAAAACCATTCGCAAAAAATTGGTAGCCTTGACCGTAATGGTCGCCATGCTTTTTGGGGTGTATACCGCCCTGCCCCCTCGGTACGGTTCGGCACTGTCCAACTCGGCAATCGACACTACGATTGCCACCATGACCGACATTCCCCTCACACCGATCGTGCCGGGGGAAAATGAAGCAGCAGCCACATCGACCACGCAGGTGAAAAATATTTTAGCGGTTGTGGAAACCACACGGGATGACCTCGACCAAATTCATTTTGAGGTTTTTTTGGATGATACAGTTTCAACCGATACGCATTGGTGGTCATATGATTATAATAGTTTTATTCCCCCCAGCAAAATTTCTGTCGACACCTTTCCCGACAGCGATCAATCGGCCGACATAAGAATTCGATCCGATAGCGCCTTACCGGAAAACACGCCATTGGTACATTGCTATTTCAACTCAACCGATTCATATAACAACGCGATCGCAAGTATCAAAAAAGACTTCCTCGGCGGATACACGCTAAATAACACTTGGGTGAATGCAACCGATGAAAGTGTTCTTGATATGAGTTTCATCATGGTTGGCGATGTAAACGGTAACAACGCAATCGGTGTTGACGATGCGTTAATGGTCTTACAAGGTGTCACCGATGATACATTAACCGATGCACAGCGCTTGGCGGCGGATTGTGATCGCGATGGCGAAATTGAGGTCACCGATGCTTTGCAAATTCAAAAATACGTTGTAGGAACAGTATGTAGTCTGTGGGATGATAAACGCATACAGTTACCCACTGAACATAGCAACAGCCTGATCGACGGTTTTGTTTACCGATTAAAAAACAAAGCAACCGGAGAATACTTAAGCATGGACAAAACAGACCCCTCTCAAGCCTGTGCGGTTTCCGATTATGATCCCACAGAACAATATGCCAAATTTGAACTGCGCAAAGTGGCAAATCAATCGTATTACACATTACGCAACAAATCAAACAATACCACTCTGCGGCTCGACAACGATTACCAAGTCAGTTTTGACAATACAACCAACGGCTTTATTGCCATGTCAGGGTACTGGTATTTGATTCCGGTTGAAGAAGGATATGAAATGGTTAGTTATCCTGTGCCAAATCGTGCCTTAACCACATACGGTGAAATCAGTAGTAGTACGCTGGATTGCCGAGCAGATTATGCAGCACGCGGAACGGTATGGATATTGGAGGGCCCCTCTATTACCATTAGTTATCATTATGATGGAGGCTATGATCAACGTTGCACCGATGATGATATCGCCGGTATTGGAACGCATCAGCAAAAAATTGCTACTATTTTAGAAAATGTGTTCCACGCTAATGTAACATTGATCGATGCCACCGATAACATAACCGCTTCTCGTGCAGATGGTTGTTCTTATGGTATAAACGCCAATTGTTCTCACATTGGCGCTACCAACTGCTTGGCGAATAGCGAAGAATTCCCCTATAACACATCCCATCATAAAAACGCCAACGACATGTTGTTGTATTGGCACCAGCAACTCCCCCTTGATGTTCGTAACAAAACAATACATATTCTGTATAGCGGACATGTTCCCTGCTCAGTAGAAGACGAAGACGACGATGGTATCAACGATACCCACAATTCACCGGCAACCGGTTATATATTAAACGGCATGACATATGTTTATCAACGAGTAGCTACCGTATTTGTCAACAATTTCACCACTAAACAATATGTCGAAACGCTGACAGCACTACATGAAATTTCCCACGATTTGGGAGCGTGGGATGACACTTCACCCGCAGATAGTAACCATGGTGAATGTGTAATGTCATATAACAGGACGAATAAGGACCTACATACTTGGTTTAATAGCAGTAGTTCAACTGATCATAAGACCCTTTATTGTGTTCCTTGTTATAACGCTATTGTAACATATTTGGCACAAAAATATTAAAGGAGGAATAAGCATGAAAAAATATATCACCTTTATTCTTTTAGCCGGTTTATTGCTCTCTTGCTTTGCAGGGTGCAATCAAGATGAGGTTGATTCCACCAATGTAACCCCTACGGAAGTAACCTCTAATGATTTGACAGAAAATCAACCGGAAGTTCAAGAAAACAAAGAAACACAACAAGATCAATCGGCTGTCAGCCAAGACAGTGACGCAATCAATGATGAAAAACCTGATCAAAACGAAGCGAAACAAGAGCCAGCATCAAATTCTGTCAAAGTGAACCCCACGGAGATTCACGGAGCAGATATTGCACGAGAATATCCAACCTTTGTGTCGGAACAAGCGTTGCAAACGTGGCTACAAAAAGGTAGCGGTGCTTATGAAACCGATCGTTCAGATTATTTGATGCAAGCAAGCAAATCGAATATTGTTAACTATTATCACCCTTCTGAAGATCTAATCAAGTTGGTTTCGTTAAACGAAATTGAACTTCATACGCCGTCAAATACGTATATTTATCAATATATATTTGACGACGGAAAAGAGCTAACACTTAGTTTGAACACTGCCAAAATCCCCGGGTTTTACGAGAGTGATGAATCTTTCTTGGAAAACAAAAAGCAAGGATATTTGATGGGTCAAAAAGGGTACCAATATTATAAGGAGCCCAAAACAGGGATTGAGTTTTATTGGAACTATGCGGATTATGATACTACGCAAATTGCGTGGATGCAATATGGTCTGGTTCAGTTCGCTTCATTTACCGGACACAAAGATATTTTGGATGAATTATTGCCATACTTGGTATTGGAACAAGTCACGGTCAATTTGAATTCCGACCACGTAACGCAGTAATCGCTCTCATTCCCTTGCTCTATGGCGGGGCAGGGGAATATGCAAGTTTGAAAAACAAAGGAGTGAACCCATCATGAAAAAAGCATTATCCATTCTATTAACCATTGCCCTGCTCGCTATTTGTTTTACGGCTTGCAGCGAAGCCCCTGCTGAAACCAAAACCGATGCCAAGCCGGTAGAAAAC
>JAFYMD010000051.1 GCA_017556785.1 Clostridia bacterium
CGAGCTGTTGACCGAGCGGGTAGGTCGCGGCAGTCGCACCCGTTTGTCTCCCGCCGACTTTACCCCGCGCGCCAAACGAATTTTGGAACTGTCTATTTCCGCCGCCCGTTCCCTAAACAGCGGATACGTGGGAACCGAGCATATTCTGCTGGCAATCGTCAAAGAGGGGCAAAGCTATGCCGCCGGTTTTTTGGAAGAGCTGGACGTAGATTTGGATCGGTTGGCAGAACAGATTGCAGGGGCACAACCCACCGCGAAATCCAATCGCCCCACAGGGAAAAAAGATAACAAAAAACAAACCGAAACACCCACCTTGGACAAATTCGGTCGCGACCTGACCGCCGATGCCAAAGAAGACAAAATCGACCCTGTTATCGGACGAAGCGAAGAAATCGAACGGGTCATTCAAATTTTGACCCGCCGCACCAAAAACAATCCTTGCCTCATTGGTGAACCCGGCGTGGGGAAAACCGCCATCGCCGAAGGTTTGGCTTTGAAAATTGCACAGCAAGAAGTACCGGAATTGTTGCACGGCAAGCGACTGGTTGCCTTGGATCTTACCGGCATGGTAGCAGGCACGAAATACCGCGGAGATTTTGAAGAACACATCAACGCCGCTTTGGAAGAAGTCAAAAAAGCAGGCAACGTCATTTTGTTTATCGACGAAGTCCACACCATCATCGGTGCCGGCTCTGCCGAAGGTTCCACCGATGCCGCAAACATTTTAAAGCCTTCTCTCGCCAGGGGAGAATTGCAAGTGATCGGTGCCACTACCATCAACGAATACCGCAAAAACATAGAAAAAGATGCGGCGTTGGAGCGGCGATTCCAACCGGTCACCGTAGGAGAGCCTACCGAAGATCAAGCAATCGCCATTTTGTACGGATTGCGAGACAAGTACGAGGCGCATCATCGCGTTAAGATCACCAACGAAGCCATCGTGGCGGCAGTACAACTGTCCGCTCGCTACATTCCCGACCGATTCTTACCCGACAAGGCGATCGACCTGATCGACGAAGCGGGATCGCGGGTCAAACTGCGAGGGTATACCCCACCGGAAGAAATCAAACGGCTGGAAGAGGAAATCAAACAAATCGAAGCCGAAAAAAATGCCAGCGTCAATGCGCAAAACTTTGAAGGAGCGGCACGGTTACGGGACAAAGAAAAGCACGGCAGAGAATTGCTGGAACACATGAAAGAAGAATGGAAACAAAAGCAAGAGCACGCGGTGGGCGAGGTTACCCCCGACGAAATTGCCGAAATTATAGCAGGGTGGACAGGGATTCCCGCCACCAAGTTGACCGAAGAAGAAGGCAAACGGTTGCTTCGTATGGAAGAAGAACTGCACAAGCGGCTGGTAGGGCAAGACGAAGCGGTCACCGCAGTTGCCAAAGCCATTCGTCGGGGCAGAGTAGGACTAAAAGACCCCAAACGACCCACTGGATCCTTTTTGTTCTTGGGGCCCACAGGGGTAGGGAAAACCGAACTTTGCAAAACCTTGGCAGAAAGTATGTTTGGCAGCGAAAACGCTATCATTCGCTTTGACATGTCGGAATACATGGAAAAGCATACCGTTTCTCGCATGGTCGGTTCTCCTCCTGGGTACGTTGGATTTGACGAGGGCGGACAGCTGACCGAACAGGTGCGTCGCAAGCCCTACTGCGTCCTGTTGTTTGACGAAATTGAAAAAGCACATCCCGACATTTTTAACTTGCTGTTACAAATTTTGGAAGACGGTGTGCTCACCGACTCGCAAGGTCGCAAGGTCAATTTTAAAAATACCGTGATCATTATGACCTCCAACATTGGAGCCAAGGCCATCAGCCAAAAAACCTCCTTTGGGTTCGGTGCAAGCGACGACCGCGATGCCGATCAAAAAAAGATCAAAGAAGAGGTTATGGGACAACTCAAAACCGCATTTCGTCCCGAATTCATCAATCGAATTGACGACATCATTGTATTCAAGCAACTGAATCAAGAAGATATTCGGGAAATCGCCTTACGCATGGTCAACACGCTGGCAAAACGAGTAGAACAAAACGTGGGAATCACCCTTACCTTTGATCCCTCGGTATTGGATCGCTTGGCGGAGTTGGGATATGACAAGGTATACGGAGCACGTCCGTTGCGTCGTGCCATACAATCCAATATAGAAGATCTGCTCAGCGAGCAAATTTTGGACGGCACCGTCAAAACAGGAGATCACGTCACTTGTACCGTACAAAACGACCAAATTGTGTTTATCCCCAATCGAGATGAACCATAAAACCCACGTACAAACAAAAAAAACGAGGAGAACGAATCGTTCTCCTCGTTTTTTATACATATTCAATCAATACGCATCGGGTGCGAAAGGATCGGGGGTTTCTGCCGGAGCGGTCAATGACAACGTTACGGTTTTATCGTTGATATTGGCCGTAGCTACAATGTGATCAAAATTTTGTGATTTGTCCGAAAAATCCACGTAAATATTTTCCCATTCATAGCCGGCATCCAACAAGGTTGCCAACGCAGTCCCATAGGTTTGACCAATCAAAACCTCAGGCGTAACGGCTTGCGGCTTGTTGCTCCCCATGCTGACGATCAAAACCACCTGTGCGGGAACGGCAACCTCGGTTCCTGCGGCAGGGTATTGGGTAATAACCGTGTCTTGGGCGACTGTATCGCTGTACACTCTGTGAACGTTGACAGGATTCACCTCAAAGGAAGATCCTTCCAACGAAGCGCAAGCGGGATACTGCTTGCCCACGTAGTTGGGAACTTCTTTCACCAATTGTGCCGGATCGGAATTTACCGGTCCGCCTATGTAGGACACAGTAGGCTCAGATTCTTCCACAATGGACGAAACGCCGGCTTCTTTGTCGCCAAAAATACCAACCAAGCCCAATTGCCAATCCAAGAAAAGGAACAAGCCACCTAAAATGATAAAGGTGATCAGCATGGCGATCAACAAATACAGCCACGTCTTGCTCTTCTTTTGCGTCACTCGATCGTCGAGATCATACTCGTCGTAATCATCCTCATCCACTTCCGGTTCAATCGGTTCGGGAATCACCACAGGAGCTACCACCGTTTTTTTGGAAACGGCAGGTGCCGCCGAAAACTCCGCACGGAACCGTTCTACCGAAGCGGTACGATTGTCGGGCATGATTTGCAAAGCGTTGATCAACGCTTCCACCGCATAAGCGGGCACCTGATCCGCAGGCAAGCTGGCCGGCAATACGGTATCTTGATTCATGCGGGCTTTGGCTTCGGCGGGATCCTTACCGGAAATCACTCGATAAAACACTCCGGCCAAGGCATACACGTCGGTATGCGGGCCGATTCTACCGTCAAACCCATATTGTTCGATTGCCGCATATCCGGCAAATAATCCTGCGTTTAAGCTGCCGCGCGAGGAGCGAAGTTCCCGACCGGCAAAACCGCTGAAGCGAACCTTACCGTCCCGCCCGATATACATGGTTTCGGGAGAAATGCCGCCGTGCACCACCCCTGCCGAATGCAGAGATTCCAAGGTGGAAGCCGCAGGCATTAACAACGTTCTGGTTTGATCAAAGGTCAAACGATCGCCGTTGCGATGCAGAAACTCGCGCATGGTAATGCTTTCGGTATATTCTGCGATGGCATAAGCCGTACCGTTCAATTCAAAAATGTCATAAATCGGGAACAATGCCGACAGGTCTCTCATGCGAGCCAAACTACGATTGACCTCCAAAAAGCTTGTCAGGCAACGGGCATAATCCTCGGCGGATTCGGGCATAGGACGCACCGTTACCCCGTCAACCCGTTGACACAAACCACCGGGTAAATACTCGCGAACCAAAACAGCCGACTGCAACACGTTGTCCCACCCGATATAGGTGACGCCTTCGCCGTCGCAGGTCATCATTTTCCCAACCAAATAGCGATCCATCAACCAAGTTTTGACCGCCAAATACGGAGCTATTTGCAGACCGTCTTCATGATATCCGCAAAACGGGCAAATTTCGTTTTCGCCCCGCTCTTTCATACATTGCATACACAAACGATTTACGTTAATCATGGTTACAACTTCCTTTTTTAATCGAATAGCCCGAGTTAGTCAAACACCTTGCTCTTGCGCATAAACAAAATGCCGCAGGTACCGGGACCGCAATGGCAAGAAATAACACAGCCGGCACGTGTTACCAACACCTCTTTAAAATCGGCAATGGATTTTACCTTTTCCACCACAGCGTCGATTTCTTCTTGCGGCATACCGGAGTGGGTGATAAAAATCCGATCCAATTCTATGTCGTCAATATTTGACAATTGTTCTTCAATACATTGAGAACGACAAGCGGTAATTTTGCCCCGATATTTTTTACCGGTGTCCATACGATCATCATATACAACGATCTGGGGCTTGATTTTCAACAAGTTGGCACCGAATTTGGCAACCGAAGAACAGCGGCCGCCGGCGCACATATACTCCAACGTGTCCAACACAAACGAAACGTCGGTGTTATAAGCCAATTCTCCTACCGTTTGGGCGATGGTTTGCGCATCCATACCCTGCTGAGCCAATTCAGAGGCGCGAATCGCCAACAAACCAATGCCGGTAGACAACCGATGGGAATCCACAACAAATACATTTCCCACTTCTTCGGCAGCCAAACGAGCGTTGCGTTGGGTACAAGATAAAAACTCGGCCAAAGCAACGTGGACGATTTCATAGCCTTCTTCGGTAAACTTACGGAAAAAATCCTCGTATTCACCGATACTTGCAGCGCTGGAATGTGCCAATTGGCCGGTGCGAGCATAATATTCGTATAAATCCTCCGGCACCACGTCAAGTCCGTCACGGTACACCTTGCCGTCCATTTCAATTCCCAGCGGAACGACCTGAATGTGATAGCGTTCCAGCAACTCCGGGGTAAGGTCAGCTGTACTGTCAGTGGTGATGATTACCTTGTTTTCCATGTCATTACCTCACTTACAAACAATGATATACAAAAGAGATTATGGTATTATAACACAAAAACAAAATCCTGTCAACATCGCTTTGCGAAACTCAAACGCCATCGGTTTGTTCCGCTATAGTAGTCCTATTTCACACACTCTGCCGTTATACCACTCTGTACCTTATTTCCAACTTTTTACCTACATATTTGCAAAAAAACATCTTGACAAGACCGTCTTTTGCGGTTAATATAATTTTGTAGCATTATTTTTTCGTGCTAAAGTAAACTATATTTTTTTACGGAGGGTTTTACCATGACCAAAAAATTGATCTCTGTTTTGTTGGCTCTCGCTTTGGTTTTGACCTGCGGCATTGTTGCTTTTGCAGAAGACACCACCAGCGGCACCACCGGCAAAATCGAAGTCCTGTTCGACGCTAACACCGGCGAAGGCACCATGGAAGCAATCGAAGTTGTAAACGGCACTGTTACCGTTCCCGAATGCACCATGACCAAAAACTTGTACGTATTTACCGGTTGGAACACCAACGCTGACGGTTCCGGTACCGCTTACGCTGCCGGCGACGTTTTGAAAACCGATGAATCTGTTACCTTGTTTGCTCAATGGATCAAAGAAGGCGTTGAAGTAACCGAATTGCGCATTACTTACAATGCCAACGGCGGTGAAGGCGTTACCGAAGACACCGACACTTATCTGCCCGGCTTTGAAGCCATGACCCAATTCTGCGGCTTCACCCGTGAAGGCTACACCTTCTATCAATGGAACACCAAAGCCGACAACACCGGCGACGTATACGGTGAATTTGTTCCCGTAATGTTCGGTGAAACCGATATCGTTTTGTATGCTATTTGGTACAACAACGCTACCGGTCAATTGGACGTTCCCGGCAACACCGGCAACACCAACAACACTCCCGTTAATCCCCAACCCGGTGAAAACGAAGACGATGACAAAACCGAAGACGTAATCGTTGACGAATCGGTTGAATCCGATACCGAAATCCCCGAAACCGGTGATGCTTCCGCCACCGCTATCGCTTTGGCTACCGGTATCGTAGCTTTGGGCGCTTTGGTTGTTTTGAAGAAAAAACAATAATCTCGTCCATTCACTTTTAATTCAATAAGTCAAAGCCACCGTAGATATCTTCGAGATAATTACGGTGGCTTTTGCTTAGGATTTTCCACCACACGAGAGGTGACGGCTTCATGTACAAAAAAAGTCTTGCATATTTATTGGCGTTGATCATGTTGGTTTCAACGCTCCCCACAACCTTCGCTTCCTCGGAACCCCCTGCCGAAAAGGCATTTTTGCCTGCCTTGCGCATGAGTTTTTGTGATTCTCCCTTGCGTTTTGTCAACGGGGCTTACCCCTCCATGTCTGTTGAGGCAGACGGAAAAAATTACACCGAAGCTCCTGCTTCGTTAAAGGTGAGCGGCACAGGGTCCTCTATGGTGGTTTACACCCGTGCCATGACCCCCGTAGACATTACCCCCTACACCTATTTGGAATTTGATTTTTACACCACCACCCTTGACGTACTTTCGGCAGGGGCAGGGCAACTGGAACTTTCTTCTTCGGGCAGTTGCGACATTGCCGAAGCCGCCGCAGGCCCTAAAGCCTTGTTTAATCAAGTCACCAAAGAGGGGTGGAATCACATTCAAATCCCCCTTACCGCATTCGGTAAAAACAGCAACGACCCCACCCGGGTGTTTGACCCCACTGCGGTCAACTTTTTCCGCTTTTATTTGGTGAATTTAAACGGTAAATACACCTACAACATAGATAATATGTATTTTTCCAACGGCGAGGGAGTCGCCCCCAACGACACCCCCACCGCAACCGAATTTGTAACCGCCGCTCCTCTTAAAAACAACGGCTACACCTATGGGGACATTAACGGCGACACTAAGGTAGGCAGCGACGATGCCCTCACCGCTTTAAAATATGTAGTAGGCAAAACCGATTTGCAAAACAAACAACTTGCCATGGCAGACGTAAATGACGATGCCGACGTGACCGCCACCGATGCGTTGGATATTTTAAAGCGAGTGGTGGGTAACATCTCTGATTTTGCGGTAGAAACCAAAGAAACTCTGCCCGCAACGGTGGAGGTTGGCATCAATGAATCTCACTTGGTACACACCCAATACCCCACCGACAGCCGTGTTGTTGCCGAAACCGATGTGATCTATTGGGGTGCCAAGGGAGATGGCGTGACCGACGACACCATCGCTTTTCAAAAAGCCTTGGACTACACAGCCGCCAAAGAAGGGGGCACGGTGTTTGTGCCGTCGGGTACCTTCGCCATTCGGGGGAACCTGACCATTCCCAACGGAGTCACCTTACAAGGGGATGCCCCCAAAGTCACCGCCGACGGCCCCGTAGAGGGCACCTTACTGCTTGCCTATGCAGGTCGAGGACAAGTCGACGGCAAACCCTTTATTACCATGGATTCCGCATCCGCCCTTGCCAATTGCTCCATTTATTATCCCGAACAAACCATGGGGGATATCACCCCTTACCCTTGGACCATTCGCCAAGGGGGGCACTACGGTATTGCCCTTTCTAACGTACGACTGGTGAATCCTTATCAAGGAATTGGTATGTTCTACACCAACTCTCTGCAAAATATTCGGGGTGTAGTAGGCACACCCTTGAAAACCGGCTTGATTTTAGACGGCAACGTGGATATTTGTCGAGTAGAAAACGTGAATTTCACCTCCGATTGCTGGCTGAACAGCGGCCTTTGCGACACCGCCGACAGCGAAGTTTTGAAACACTACCTTTATCATAACGCCACCGCATTTAAGTTTGAGCACGTGGACTGGACCTACGTAACCGATATTGCCGCCAAGGGCTATTACGTGGCGTTGGGCAACTCCAAACCTACCACCCGCGAGGCGGAAAGCTCTCCCAACGGCCATGTGTTCAACGTGAATTTTGAAGATTGCTATATCGGATACCATGCACAGTATGTCAACCCCATTGGCATGCTCATTACCCAAGGAAAAATCGAAGCCCAATTCCCCGTACTTGCCGAAGCAGATTTTGTTACAAGTTTTTCGCTCAATCATTTGGATTTGATCACCACAGGGGACACCTGCATTACCAATCGAGGCGCGGGCATTATTATGGTAGAAAACTGCACCTTGCAGGCAAACGGTGGCAAGGGGATTTTCATGGCCAACGGTCAATTGACCGCCACCTTGGTGGACTTTAAAGATTGTCAATCCCACGTGATTTGCGAAAAGCCTGCCACCGCCACGGTCACCAATTGCATGACCACCGACACATTGGTTTGGTCGGGGGATGTATCTCCCGTTTGGAACGAAACCTTGCAGGTGGCAGATTACAGCGAAGTGAAAAATTACGATTACAATCAAGAAGCCGTCACCTTTACAGCGGGGGATGCCTTCGCCGATATCACCAAAGAACCCTACTGCGCCGACACCACCAACACCTATGATATCGGCATTCTTTTGCAACAAGCTTTGAACGATGTGGCAACCGCAGGGGGCGGTGTGGTATATATTCCCAGCGGCCGTTATCGGTTAGATTCCGCCGTAACCGTCCCTGCCGGGGTGGAACTAAAAGGCTCCTGCACATTCCCTCAACATTCCCATGCTTACTCTACCACCTTTTATACCACCTACGGATTGGGAGAAGATGATACCTTTCAAGCCCTTATCACTTTGCAACCCACCGCAGGGATGAACGGGTTTAAGGTGTATTACGATCAGCAACCGGGCGGGGCCAACGATTGTGAAATGTATGCGTTTACCGCCCGCGGCACGGGACTGAACAACTATATTTTGAACGTCAACTTCATCAATTCTTTCTATCAGACCGATTTGGCATCCAACCGTTGTGACGGGCACTATGTCAACGGCGTTACAGGATACCCCTTGGAGCAGGGCATTGTGGTTGGCGGCGGCAGTAAGCACGGAATTGTGCGGGATTGCCAATTTAACATCCACTATTTCGGCGACAACCCCATTTACAAAACCATGAATGTAGACGGTGACAGTTCTCGTCAATACGGCACCGACCACAGCGAGGCCTTTGTAGTAAAAAACACCACCCATCAAATTATGTACCACAACTTTGTGTTGGGGGTGCATTCGGGCATTGCCATTGACGAAGGTGCTGACGTGTTTGTGTTGGCTCACGGCACCGACGGGGGTGACCGCTCTATGACCGTGCGGGGCACACCCAGCGGCAAGATCACCATGGTCAACACCCAGCTGGTGGTTATCGGCCCCGGTAAAACCAAGGCTTATATCAATGTGGAAGAATCCTTTACCGGTCGGGTAGATATGACCCAAACCAACATGTGGGGACAACCCTCCCGTTGCTCGATTTTGGTGGGCGGCGGTACACTGGCTCTTTCCGGGGGCACCAACGTGCGTAGCGGTAACAATGGTGTGCAGGTGTGGAACAACGCCAATTTCTTTATGGATACGGTGTATCATATGCGAGGCGATTTGAACTATGACCTGCATCTGGATGACGCCAATCAGGTAGTCACCTTTGGCAATATTTACA
>JAFYMD010000001.1 GCA_017556785.1 Clostridia bacterium
AATTGCTTACGGTGTGGCAACTGTATGAACCCTTGTTGGGGTTGGAAAATGGTGAATTTGTAGGCAAAGCCGCCGATTATACGGTTTCTGCCGACCAACTGACCTATACCTTTACCTTGCGGGACGGTGCGTGGTCAAACGGACAAGCTTTGACCGCCGACGATTTTGTCTTTCAGTTGCAACGAGCGGCCGATCGTCGTACCAAAGCCTCTTGCGCTTGGGCGCTTATGTCTGTGCAAGGGGTGCCGCAGGCGCAGGCAGGAAGTATTGATCCCAAAACCATAGGGGTCAAGGCGGTGGACAGCCGTACCTTTACGGTGACCTTGACCACCCCCGACGAGGGGATTTTGTCCGCCTTGGCAGGGGTAGCGGGTATGCCTTGCAACCGCACCTTTTTTGACAACTGCGGCGGACGTTACGGCATGGGCAAAGACTACGTGCTGGCAAACGGCCCGTTTTTGTTAGAGGGCTGGTCTACCCACGAAAAAGATCTGTATTTACGCATGACCCAAAACCCATATTATCGCAATGCCGACGGGGTGATTCCTGCAGGGGTAACGGTATCCTACCAAGCGGCCGACGGTCGCGTGACGCGGGTTGCCGACCAAACGGTAGACTGCGGACTTATAAGCGGTGCGAGTATGCAAGCCGCCAAGGAACAAGGATTGTCGGTGCATTCTGTTTACCAAGACAGTTTGGCTTTGGTTTTTAACTTTACTACCGATCGTGCCACCGCAAACGAACAGTTACGCAAGGCTTTGATCGGTGCCATAGACTGGTCTGCCGTATCCGCTTATTTCCCTGCGTGGTGCGAGTTGTCCCACAGTTTGGTGTTGCCGGGAAAATATTGCGGTAGCTCGGTATATAGCGGCATTGGCTTAAATCAAGCCTCGTTATCAAAGACGGCACAAGCGAACTTTACCCAAGCCATGACCGTTTTGAAAGCCGAACAGGTAAGTAATCTGACCTTGTGTTATCGAGACGATCCCGACCTGCGACAAGTGTTGGATTTTTTGGTTCAATGTTGGCAAAAACAATTTGGCATACACGTTACGTTAACAGCGGTTTCGGCGTATGCGTTGTCCGATCATTTGGCAACAGGAGATTTTGACATTGCCTTGACCACCATGGGAGGGAATGGTGATCAACCCATGCAGGTGCTCGGTCAATTTGCGCCTGACGTAAACGGTCCCATGATGGCCTTGGGCGGACCGCGCTACCGCCAAGCCTTTGATCAGGTCAAAGCAAAAGGTAACACCCTTGCCACTTGGCAAGCCTGCGAGCGAGCCTTGTGGGACGAGTGTGTCGCCGTGCCTGTGCTGTATACCAAAGGGGCTTACGTTTGTAACCAAATCGTGACCGATTTTACCGTGGACACGGTCCATGGAGTGCCCGATTTTAAAAATACAAAAAAATCCAGTTAAGCATGTATAATCCTTTTTTTCTCGGTCATACTACCATTGACCACGAAAAAGGAGTTGAATGTATCATGTTAATGGATCGTATTGCCTTGCTGTTGACCATTATCGGCGCGTTGAACTGGGGGAGCATTGGCCTGTTCCAATTCGACCTTGTCGCATGGATCGGCGGCGGAACCGACGGTGTACTCAGTCGCATTGTGTATACATTGGTTGCTTTGGCAGGGATTTGGTGTATTTCTCTTTTGTTCCGTGAACGAGAGATCACCGTGGAACATCGTGACAATTAAACTGCATGAAAAAAAGAGCCGACCCTGTACGGGGTCGGTTCTTTGCTTTTAGATTGGCGGGGAGTGTTTTGCTTTCCACGGCAGGAAAACTCTTGTTGTTTCAACAGAGAATGCAATCGTCCGTGCACAGAGGAAAGCGACGGTATTGACACAGATCCCTTGGTATTTGCAAGAAATGTTGGGAAAATTGCGGTTTCTGACTTGCATTATGCAACGGGATTTGTTATGATGCCAGTAAAGGAGAGGATCATTATGAAATTTCCCGTTGCGATTCAACTGTATTCTTTGCGAGAAGAAACGGCAAAGAATTTTTCAGAAACCTTACAAGCGGTAGCCGAAATGGGCTATGACGGAGTAGAATTTGCAGGACTTGGCGGACATACCGTAGCCGAAATGCAAGCCATGCTGAAAGAAAACGGCTTGCGGGCGATTTCTGCCCACGTGGCGTTGGAGGAACTGGTGGTAGACCCCGACAAAACCTTGGCGGACTACAAAGCGTTGGGCTGTGACTATGTGGCCATTCCCTACCTTGTGGAAGAAAAACGCCCCGGCGGTGTGGATTTTGACAACGCCTTAAGGGCTATTGCGGTCATTGGCGCCAAAGCCAAAGAAATGGGCATGCAATTGCTTTACCACAACCACGATTTTGAGTTTCAAACGGTGGATGGGGAATATTTGTTAGACATGCTTTATCGTGTGACCGACCCTGCCCACTTGGCGGTGCAACCCGACGTGTGCTGGGTGAGCGTAGGGGGCGAAGACCCTGCCGAATATATAAAAAAATATGACGGTCGTGTGCCGGTGGTACATCTGAAAAACTACGTGGGGGGCAAAACCGACCATATGTATGAGCTCATTGGTATCGAGTCAGACAAGCCTAAGGACGAGAAGCCCTTTGAAATGCGTTCTCTCGGTGAAGGGATCGTAGACATTCCCGCCGTGCTTGCCGCCGCCCAAGAGGTTGGCAGTAAATGGGTAGTGGTCGAGCAAGACCTGCCCACCCCCGGCAAGACTCCCATGGTGTGCGCCAAAGAGAGCATCGATTATCTGAGAAGCTTGTAATCGGGGATCATTTCCAAATAACCCCTGTAAGGTACGAAAACACCCATGGTTTCTCAAACCTATGGGTGTTTTTTTACGCTTGCTTCTTCCCTAAATATTTTTAAAAAATCAACAGTTTCATGATTTTGTGTTGTTCATAAAAGTTTTTGGTTCAGGTATACTGTGCTTGCAAAATCAAAAAGGAGGTTCTTATGATGAACACAGACAAAATCTTAGCAGAATCCATCGCAAAGGATTACGTACCCAAAGACAGCTCCAAAATCGTTGCCCTGAAAAAATTGGATGCTCGTGCCAAACTGCCCGCTACCATTTTCACCTATTCCTGCGGAATCGTTTCGGCATTGGTTTTCGGCACCGGAATGAGCTTGGCCATGCAGGTCATTGGCAGTGGCATGGCAGGCATGGTGCTGGGTGTTATCGTGGGCACGATCGGTCTGATGGGGTGCGGCTTGAATTATCCGATCTATAAACGATTGCTTGAAAAGGGAAAAGCCAAATATGCCTATGAGATCGTTGAACTTGCCCGTGAAATTGCAGAGCAATAATCAAAAACAGCAGGAAGTGGGATCATGAAAAGTTGCGAAAGTAAATATTTTAAAACTGCCGTCAAAATGGACCTTGCATTGATTTCTTTGCTGAAAAAGAAATCCTTTGACTATATTACGGTAAGTGAAATTTGCAAAACAGCAGGAGTGAATCGCTCTACCTTTTATTTGCATTATGAAACCGTGGGGGATCTGTTAGAGGAAACAACAAGATATTTGCTAACCGACTTTTTGTCCTATTTTTCAACCGACACGCAGGCAATCGCCCATAACCTGAAAAATTGCCCTCTGGACGAGTTGGTTTTTGTTGGCGAAAAATACCTTACTCCGTATCTTACCTATATAAAAGATCACAAAGAGGTGTTTGGGGCGGTATTGTTGCATGTGAAAACCTTGGGGTTTGACGAGGTGTATCGGCGAATGTTTGAAAATATATTCAATCCGATCTTGGAACGCTTTCATTATCCGCCAAAGGACCGACAATACGTAATGATGTATTATCTCAACGGGCTCCATGCCATTGTTTGTGAATGGCTGAAAAACGGTTGCGACAAATCCATTGGCGAACTTTCGCAAATCATATCGATCTGCATTTTCGGATGGAAGCGTGACGGTCTGTAATTTTGGTGTTCGGAGTTCGCCGATACGAAACGTTGGCAGTCAAAGAAAAAATGATGTGCAAAAATTGCACATCATTTTTTTGTCGCTTTGGTGCGTGCGGAAGGTGAAAATCTCTCCCGTGTATGCTATGCGTTATGCAAGTCCCGCAGAATCTCTTGCTTGGCTTTGTTCATGATCTCAGGCAGGTTTGCACCGAAAATGTCCAATCCTTCTGCGGCATACCCATGAATCTCTTGGATCCCGAAAAAGTTTTGCGCCAAGGCTTTTATGTAAGAAAAACCAAAATCATTTTTCCCTATGAACCCGCCGGCGGTGGTCACGTAGTACAAAGTTTTTGCTTTACACAGGCTTTCCGGTCTGCCTAGATCGGAATAGCGAAAGGTAATGCCGGAAACGGTAACGTTTTCCAAGTAGGTTTTTACCACCGACGGAAACATTAAATCCCAATACGGGGCAGCTATAACAATGGTGTCGGCATTGGCAAACTGCCGAGCAAGGGTATATGCGTTGTGAGAAAAATCCCCTGCGGCATAGGCTTGTTCTCGGGCTTCGAGTGCTTGTGCGTTTAACGGAGCAAGCGGAATGTTGTACAATTGAACCTCTTCTTTTTCACCCTGTAATTGACTCAATACATAATTTGCCAATTCCAAGGTGCGTGACTCGGTTCTTACACACCCATTGATAAACAGTATTTTGCCCATTGTATTACTCCAAAACAGTTGATTAAAATACCAACGTGTCTACCTTGCTCAACAATTTTTGCAACATTTCTTTGCAATGTGCAATATTGGCGGGGCTTTCGGCTTCGTGGGGGCGACGAATGGCACGACGAAGCATTCGGGTATAGCCGATTACCATGGCTTTTTCTGCCACGCTTTGGCATACCGCTTGGTCGGTGGTACCCAAATACATTTGCAATACCGTGTTCCAAAATTCAACCGCCGTTTCAAAGGAATAACCAAAGAACGCCATCATATTGTCGTGATTGATTTCAGAATACCCCACAAATGCGTTAAACATAGAACCCAGTTCAAACACGGGGTGGCCCATGCACAACGTATCCATATCAATCAAAAGCGGTTCGCCGTTTTGTACCATAATGTTGTTGGTATGGTAGTCCCCGTGCATCAAAGTGTTTCTTTTGGGCACCGCTTCAATCAAACTACGCAACTTTTGGGCTTGGTCTTCGGGAATATGCTCTGCCACAAAATCAGCCCATGCAAGTGCGGTTTCTTTCATGTCGGGCAATCCACCGTCGCTGTCTTCAATGGCGTGAATGCTTTTGAGCATGTCTACGTAATATTGCGCGGCAACCGACAAGTCGTTGGGGTTTTGTTGAATCAATTTGGTTACGCTGGTGGCGTTTAACAATTCGGTAACCGTACCGTAACTGTCACCCACCCGCACAATGCCGTAAGGAATCGCGGTGTTAATGCCAAGTACAAATGCACGTCTTGCGTTTTCGCGCTCTTGTTTAATTTCGGGCAAGGCGTCTTTGGCAAAATAGGTTTTAACAATGGTTTCATCGTCATACCGATAAACGGCACCGTTTGCCCCTTTGGCAATAAATTCGCAACCGTCTACACTCATTTGAGGGTAGGCTTTTTCCACCGTTACCATATCGGTAAAGCCGGTCATGTCAAATACTTCGTACACCTCTGCCGCAACGTTGATGATTGCCAATTGGGGCTCTTCTTTTCTCAATCGCAAAATCACGCGCAACCCCGCAGAAGAAATGTACTCTAATTTGTCGGCGTCTACCACGATATGTTTGCCGGGGTTTCCACTTTTTATGGCAAAGATTTTTTCTTCGGTCGACGTAGCATTCGAAGCGTCAATTCGCCCCTCTACCCCAATGTATAAAATATCTTTATCTATACGATAGGTGATTTCCATTTTGCTCACTCTTCCTCTCCAAATACCTTTTCGGTAAGTGTTTTATATTCCAACCAAGCCGATGTGTGAGACAACTGTTGTGTCAGCGCCACAATGGTATGATAATACCACGCTTGTTCTCGGGGGTCGGTTTGATTAAAGCGTTGCCACATAGCGTCGCCTTCTACCTTCCAATCGCGATAAATGGCACGCATATTGGCGAGTTTGTCACCCAACCAAACCATTAAAACATCGTTGTCGTTGGTGTTTTTCAAAACTGCCAACGATTCTTGTTTACGAATCCGCCAAGTTTCGTTAGCAGGCAGATGTTCCCGTTTGTTTTCGGTTTCAGCTGCCACCAATTCCCGTACTCGTTTGCCAAATTTTTCTTCAATTTGTTCTATGGTAATGCCGGCATCTTCTACCACGTCGTGCAAGGCAGCCGCGGCAATCAGGTTTTGGTCGTCGGTCATAGAGCCCACAATAACCGCTGCTTCCATAGGATGCAAAATATAAGGGGATTCACTTTTTTTACGCCGCATTCCGTCGTGGGCTTGAACGGCAAATACAATTGCTTCACTTACCAATTCCATTATTCAATCACCAACACATCGGCAAAGCCGGTCATTTCAAAAACTTCCATTACCAATTCTCCCACGTGGGTAAGTTTCATGGCGTTGCCCAACTTTTTTTGTGTAGAAAGCAACACCCGAAGCCCTGCCGAAGAAACGTAGGCAAGTTTTTCACAGTCAATGGTTAATGCGCCGATTCCTTGGATTTGTTCGTTTAAAAAATTCGAAAAATCCGTGGCGGTAATCGTGTCCAATCGACCGTCTAAAAACACGGTGAGTTGGTCGGCGGTTTTGTTAAAATCAATTTTCATTGTTTTTCTCCTCAGGCAAATTTTTTAACGATTACAATATCCGCCCGATTTCCTTTTACCCCAACAAGAATATCGTCGGCAACCGAAGCAATCACCGATTTTTCAAGTTCGTCCCAAGCTTCTGCCTGGTCGGCGTCTACGGTGTTTTTGTATTGGTTCAAACTCCACACACAAGGGTAATCGCCACTGGGGCAATAGTTGGCCGCCATTTGAAAAGACCCCGACGACAAGGCGTAGGCTTGCAACGAATCTTCGTCTAAAAAGAAGTTTTCAATGGCAGAACGAATTTTGCCCACAATACCGGTTGCC
>JAFYMD010000052.1 GCA_017556785.1 Clostridia bacterium
CAAAGCATCGGCCGCGCCAACCGTTCCGTCTTGGTTTACGTCGGCGGCAAGCTGTTGTGCTTCGGTGGCAATCAATTTTCCTACCGTGATCTTTAATACCTCTAAAGCATCTTTGGCGCTTACCTTACCGTCGTTGTCCAGGTCACCGCGTTGGGGAAGCGGCTTGCTTTCTACTTCACGTTCCTCTCCGCAATTGTTGCAGGTGGAATCGCTGTCATTGGAATAAGCATGTCCCAATTTGGGAATAACCTCTTGCGGATTTTGGGGTACGCCGCACATGGTGCAAACTTTACACTCTGTATGGCCGTCTTCGGTGCAGGTTGGCTCTTTGGCCGCTACTTTTTTGTAACTATGCCCCCGTTGAGGAATCACAATGGGGGAGGCCATTTCCCGTCCGCAATCTCCGCAGGCGGAGTAATCGGTATATCCGGGGCCTTGACAGGTGGCAGGTTTTCCGGGGAAGGTTACAATTCGGCAGGAGGTTTTGGGAACGACCTCTTGCTTGGTAACTATGGCACCGCAACCGATACAACCATAGCCTTCGGTTAATCCCGTGGATTGACAGGTAGCGGCAACCGCTTCTAAAGTTTGCCAAGTATGTTGGGTTTTTTCAATGGGAATGGGAACAATCGTATTGGTTCCGCATACCTTACACCGTTCCCCTTGGGTATTACCCTCGGTAGCGCAGGTGGGCTCTACAGCAGGAATCACTTCCAAGGTATGGGGCAAAGGAGAGATCAACTCCGGCCACTGGGTTACCTGCTGGCAAACCGAACAGCGAAGCAAGGAGGTTTTGCCATAGTCGGTACAAGATTTTGGCGGATCTTCCGGTTCTTCTACCACACTCGTATGCCCTTTGGCGGGGATTACTTCTTGCTCGGTTTTGTTTTTGTAACAAATTTCACACTCGATAAAGGTAGTGAGACCGGTGGTAAGGCAGGTGGGTTCTTTGCCTTCCCGTTCTACCCAACTATGAACAATGGGATACATTTCCGATTGCTCGTAATGACCGCAAGAACAATAGCGGCGGTCGAACCCTTCTTGAATACAGCCTTGTTGTTGCCAACGTCCCCATTTGGTGTAGGCATGGGTGTGGTTGGGGGATTTTCCGTTTACCGTTACGACAATGGCGTTCTTTTGCTCGGGGGCAAAGGTAATATTCATGGTGCCTGACCCTAATTTTTGGGTGGTAATGGAAAGGTGAGGACCCTCTTTGATTGCGGTGGCAAGGGTGGAACCGTCTTGTGCTTTTATGACCGAATCAAAGTTTTGTATTGCCAATTGCAAGCTGTAACGGTAGGTAATGGAGCCACCCTCGTGGGTGATTATGTAGCCGTAGGGTTCCCCTATGGTACTGTGCAAGCCTCGTTTTACCTTTACGTTTAATTTATCGGTGGTGGTTTTTACCGAAGTCACCGTTTCCACCACGTCGGTTCGTTCACACAGGGGTTCTCCTGCATTGTCGGTACCGTCAAACACTTGTACCCAGAAGGAACGGTCTCCCACACGGAAGCAACCAACCCCCACTTTGCCGAATTGAATGGACATCATATTGTTAAAGTGGGCAGGGGAATCAACCCAGCCTTGGTATACGTTATCTACACTTTCGTCTTTATCTTCGGTGGATAAATCATCCACCACTGTGGTAAAGGAGATATTTTCCCCGTAATCATTTTTCCAAGTGTATCCAAAATCCCCATATACCGTTTTCATCTCTCGTCCATCGGGACGCACATGGTCGTAATGAATGGCGATTTCTGCCGCCCGTTGCATGGCAATTTCGGTTAATGCGGCATCCATGGTTAAAGGACGATAATACTCTTCCAGCCAATACCATTGCCGTTGTGCTTCTAACTTTTCATAAATTTTTTGGGCGGCACCGTAATCCCGATCTCCTACTACGTCCACCGTCCAAGTTTCGTTTTCGGGGAGGGTAAACTGCCCCACTGATTGTTCCAAATCCGGGAAGATATAAGAAAGGGTGTTTTCCAACATTTCGGGGCGTTCCAATACCATGTCACTGCCAACGTAATCCATGGTGTAAGCGGGAATGGTGTTGCCGTACACGTCGGTGGTTTCGCCGTGGGAGAGAATGCCAACCCACGCTTTACCAATGCCGTATTTTTCAAACCGGCTCATCCATGTAATTTCATGAAGATAAGAGCTTGCCGCATACCACTCTATGCTTTGATAACAACCATAGGCATATTTTTTGGCAAAATCTTCGGTTCTCATGGGATACCCACCGTTGTCAAAATTGGTGCAGTCCACCGCCATGATGCGAATACGCGGGTCGTCTACCCAAGAAGCAAGGGACAACCATTGGAAAAATTTACGAGCAAAGGAATAATAATAGCAGTCGTTTCGGAAAAACACCAAAATGGTTACCCCATCTTGCGGAGGGCACAGGTTATATTCTTTGGTATTGCCCAAAGCCGCAACGGGAGCAGGATTGTCCCCAATGGCAAGCTTGTCTTTAAAGCCAATGGGCATTTTTACATTACGTAAATTTTGCCCCTCTACATACACATAATCTTCACCCGCTTCAAAGGTGCTTTTGGTGTTATAACTCAAAAGAGTGCCTTCGGTGCCGGTCAAATTATAATCGTCCATAGCATCGGCATCGTATTTCGACTCAGCCGAATCGGCGGTGGCAGAATCTATTTCATAAGGGTCGGTGACGGCCGAAGCCGACGGCGCAGTCCACCCCGATTGATCAATAAGCGCTTGCTCTACCCGAGCAGAAAGGGCGTCTAAATCAGTGTGCTGAACACAAGCCCCGCTACCCATATTGCAAAGTTCACAATCTGCAACCGACAGCGGTGCCGAACCATGGACTTCACAATGGTCGTGTAACTTGCAAGATGCGGTCACACCATGTTCGGCTGCTGCGCAAACAACAGGGATAGAAAGCAAAATACCGAAAATCAATAAATAACACAGATATTTTTTCATACAGACCCCTCCAAAACCAATTGATATATAAGTCGAAACGATTCGATCAACTTGCTTTATATTTTACCATAAACAGAACTAAAAGTCAATCAACCGATGCTAAGCAAAACGTGTTTTTTGACAGCAAATACGCCACGGTGGGTTTCACCGTTTTGGCTTGTCAAAAAATGGCAAATTTTCATAAACTTAACTTTGATATTTTTTGTGTGGTGGCACACAATACACTTGCAAACGCTGAAAATATATCAATAAACGTTAAGGAGTGTTAAGAAATGTCCGGTAACAAAAAGACTTTGGTTCCCGAAGCTCGTGAAGCTTTGAACCGCTTTAAAATGGAATCTGCTACCGAAGTAGGTGTTAACCTGAAAAACGGTTACAACGGTGACTTGACCGCAAAGCAAGCCGGGTCCATCGGTGGCCAAATGGTTAAAAAGATGATCCAATCTTACGAAAACGGCATGAAATAACAAAAAACCTTTGTAGATCAAGGGTTTGCCGACGTCTCCCTCGCTGTGAGGGAGGCGTTTTTTGTGGTGAAAAAAGTTTGGTTGCCACAGGAGAGGATAGGGTAGGAAAGAAAAGGTTAGTTTAGGAGAGTGTGTGAGGAACTGTCAAACCGATGTAAGGAGTTTCTCTCTCTCGCAAAAAATGCAACAAAATTGTGAAATATTTTTTTCGCAAAAGGGCGGAATTTGGGGGCAAACGTGTGAAACATGGTGTATAATAAACGCACGCTCTCTCGAAACAAGATCGTTTCTTACGCAAACAGTTGCAAAATTTGACAAACTGTGTTATACTTCCTGTGTATTGCCTAAAATAATAGGGCATTGTCCCCTTTTGAAAGGAGTGGATTTTCTTGCGATGTGTAAAATGGTTGACCGCTTGGTTGTTGATCGGGGCTTTGTTGCTTGCACAACTTACCCTGTCTGTCGCCGCTGTTGACACGGCGGCGTCTCGTCCTGTTTCCTTTTCTCGTTATACCTTGAGCGTAGATTTGTCTACCAAAACCATTACCATGACCGTAAGAGCCGAAAACCACACCGAAAAACCCATTTCATGCTTGTTTTACAGTTCGTTGACCGATTTGGCACAGCAGCCCGATTCGGTTCATTCCCACGGGGTGACCCTGCAACCGGGAGAACAGTATCTTACCTTGACCCATACCTATCGCCATGGGCAACCGGGCGAAAAATGGGTTATGAACCTGTTTTGTTGGGAAAAAAATATGCAACCCTTAAGCGACAGCAAGCAGTTTTTTGTCACCTTGGAGCAAACCATTTCCACCTTGACCTTGGCCCAACCTCAAGTAAGCTTAATTTTGACCCAAAACAAGACCCACACCATTACGCATACGGTGGGACCGAGCGGTATGCCCGATCCCGGTGCTTACTACAAAAGCTTGACACCCCATATTGTGTCGGTGGATGAAAAGGGCGTTGTTACGCCAAAAGCGGCAGGACAGGGCGAGATTTTGGTGGTTACCAAGGACTATGCCGCCGCCGCACGTTGCACCGTGACGGTAATCAGCGACGTTACCCGCATTGCCTTGAACCAATCGGCGGTGACGTTAGGGGGCGACCATGCCACCACCTTTCAACTGACCGCCACCGTGACCCCCCACGACGCACCGGTGAAACAGGTGACCTTTGTCAGCAGCGACACCAAGGTAGCAACGGTGGACAACAACGGGTTGATCCGATTTGTGGCACCGGGAACCGCTACCGTGACCGCCACCTTAATCGACGGTAGTGTTTCGGCCAAGTGTACGGTTACAGGACTAGCGATTCCCACCGCGGTCAAACTCAACCAGACCGCCGTACATATGTGGGATTACGGCGAATATCAGCTCAAGGCTACCGTGACAGGTGTGTCCAATGCCAAGGTGACCTATTCCTCTTCCAACGAATCGGTTGCCACGGTCAGCGCGGCAGGGATCATTTACGGGGTGGACAAGGGGAGTGCCGTTATTACCGCCGCCGTGGGAGAGGTAAAGGCGACTTGTACGGTAACGGTGCACCGAGAATGTGACTACATGGGCAACATTGCCGCACATTTTGAAACCAAGGACAATCCCGCTTCCATCACCGGTAGCGGAAATTCCAAATATTACGGTGTTTTGCAAATTTCGGGGTATTACGATGCTCCCAAAAATTTTTACAACTGGCTGATCAGCTCGGGGACACATCCCGAGATCGGCGGCATACTCAAAACCGCTCATGAAAAAGACGGCGGCAAAAACAAGACCTATGGCACCAATTTTGACGCGACTTGGAAGCAGTTGGGAACCAACCGTCGAGAAGAATTTCGTTCTTGTCAAATGGCGTATTGTGTTATGGGGTACTACGAACCGGTTGCCAATCGGTTGCTGAACGAGCTGAATTTTGACACGTCCAATTATTCCATAGCGCTGAAAGCGGCGGTATTGTCTCGCTCGATTCAACACGGTACCGGCGGCGGGTTTAACCGTATTCGCGACGCTCTTGCCAAATTGGGGGGCGCCGCAGGCAAAACCGAGCGGGAGATCATAACCGCCATTTACCAAGAATGCGGAGCGGTGGTGGACACGCCCCCAAGCAGTACGTCGGTACCCATGAACAGCAATTCCTCCATTGCGGTGCAGTACGGTTTGGTGGGCAAATACATGAAATATTATTCCAGCCAATCCTCTTCGGTGCAAGCGGGGGTATGGAAGCGGTTGAACGTAACCGAATTAAATATGTTGTACGATATGTTAGACCATCCTCCGGTGGTCATTACTCCCCAAAAGTGAGGTAAAAAGTCATGAAACGAATTTGTTTGTGGGTGCTGATTATAACCGCTGTGTTGTTGGTTGGTTGCAGTACCACGCAGTATCAAAATGATACCCAACATATGAAGGTGAATCTGCCTGATTATATGGCGGTGTACGACAGCGACGATCCGTTAGACGCCGCTTTACTCAAGCAATATAAGCTGTCGGTGGACGAAATTCAGGAAAACCGTCAAAACGGATGCCTCTACTTTGCGTTGGGAACCAAAGACGGGGTACAACGTACGGTGAACGTCAACGTGTACGAAGACGACTATACCAAAGAAATTTGGCAGTTAAAAGAAGACGACACCGACATGGTCACGGGGTTTATGGACGATGCCATAGCCGACATTAACCTGGCGGGTCAACAATTTAATGAACTGACCGGCGACGGTTGGCAGGTAATCAACAAAGGGCAAATGCACCAAGGGGACGCATTTTGCATTTATTTGGACATTGCTCCCTATGACTCCACCGCCTATAATTCTATTTACATGGCAACGGTGTACAACGGTAAATGTTACTCGATTTTGTACAAAGCAAGTGCACCCTTGACCACCGAGTCAGAGGGAGAAGCCCACGACATTTTCGACACCTTTTACGTGACCGAAACCTTGGCCGCTCCCGGCACGGAACCCGAAAATCAGTCGGGCTTGCAAGCCTTTTTGGTGGTGATTGTTGCGGCGATCGTGGTTGCCTTGATCGTGTTGGTGGTTCGGTTGTTTGTAACCAAAGAAAAACCCGAATCCGACGGGGAATATACCGAGCAATTTAAGGAAGAAGTCGACCTTATGACCTCCAAAAAAAACAAAAATAAAAAGGATAAACGCACATGATTCGTAGATCGTTGATTTGTTTGGTGATGGCGGTTGTGCTGGCAAGCGTTACCTGCTTGCCCTGCTTTGCCACCCATGAATTGTCTTTGCCCGAACATAGTATGACGGTGCAGGTTCCCGATCAGTTCACCTTGATCCACAAAAATAATTTGGCGGGACAAGGCGATTTGTTGGCGGAATTCGGAACCACCGTTACCGATACCGATTTGAAATTCACCCAAGAGGGATACTTGTTTTTGGCGATTTCTCCTTCTATGCGGTGTACCATGTTTATGTCTTATGGGGTCAGCGACGTTTCGGCAACCATTGGCGATCTGATCTCTTACCGTGATCTGCCAACCGCCCGTCGGTTGCTGTTGGGGGACACCATGCCCGAAAC
>JAFYMD010000053.1 GCA_017556785.1 Clostridia bacterium
AGCGCGCTACCATTTGCGCCACACCTCGATAATTGAACTACCTCACTATTATATCGGTCACAACAATAAAAGTCAAGGAATATTGTAAAGAAATTTCACATAAATGGTGACGTCATTCACAAAAGCATGACCGACAGAAAATTCTGTCGGTCATAACGTTGTCAATCAAAATTAGCAAACACAATATGCCAATGCTTGATCGGCACAAGATGCGGCATCGTCTGTATAATAACTGGCACCAATGGAATCGGCAAAATCCTTGGTAACGGGAGCACCGCCAACCATAACAGCTACGTTCAAGCCGTTTTCTTTTACCAAGTCCACCACGTTTTTCATTTCACCCATGGTGGTAGTAAGCAAAGCAGAGCAAGCGATTACTTTAGCGTTGTTTTCTTTGGCGGCATCGACAAATTTTTGTGCATCGACGTCAACGCCCAAATCAATAACTTTTAACCCTTTACCTTCCATCATCATACGAACTAAGTTTTTACCAATGTCATGCAAGTCCCCTTTTACCGTTCCGAGAACGACTGTACCTTTTTCGGTTGCACCATCTTCTTGCAAATAGGGTTTCAAAATTTCAGTCCCCATATTCATAGCTCGGGCAGACAGCAAAACCTCGGGAACATATACTTCGTTCTTTTTAAACCGTTCGCCAACAACGTCCATTCCTGCCAGCAAACCCTCATTTAAAATTTGTTCGGCAGGTACCCCTTCTTCCAACGCTTGGGCAACCAATGCCTTTACATTTTTTGCGCGGCCTTGTTGCAAATACATGCTGATTTCTTCTAAAATTGCCACACCAATCACTCCTTATTTTTTGCTAAGCAAATCATACCCTATTTTGCGATAAAAAGCAAGTATATTTTGCGAATATCTTTCGATTTCACCAGTCTATATTTCAAAATTTTATAGTTGTCAAACATGGCGTGTTTTGTTATAATACACCCAGAGGTGATGTCATGTTTAACTTTTTTGCCAATGAGTCTAGCCGTGCGGGCGACCGTTTTATCATAGACGGACCTGATTATAATCATATAAAAAATGTACTGCGGATGCACACCGATGATGAATTTTTGGTCAGTCACGGCGGCGTCAGTCATCTTTGCCGCTTGGTCGGCTTTGAAAATGAAACAGCTATCGCTCAAATAGTAGAAGAAAATTTCCAAAACACCGAGTTAAATGCCGATATTATTTTATTCCAAGGATTACCAAAATCCGATAAATTGGAATGGATCATACAAAAAACCGTAGAACTTGGTGTATCATCCATTATACCGGTTGAAATGACCAATTGCGTTGTGAAACTGGAAGACAAAAAGAAAAAATCAAAACAAACCCGTTGGCAAGCAATCGCAGAATCAGCCGCCAAGCAAAGCAAACGCGCTGTCGTTCCCGATGTACAAGAACCCATTTCTTTCAAGTCCGCATTGGAGCAAGCAAAAGATTTGGATCTTATTTTGGTGCCGTATGAGAATCACCGTGGGATGGAAGCCACCGCCGAAGCCATTGCCATGCTTACCAATGGAATGAAAATAGGGATATTCATAGGACCGGAGGGCGGTTTTGATCCCAAAGAAATCAACGCAATTACCGCCTGCGGCGGAAAAACCATATCATTGGGCAGTCGCATATTGCGTACCGAAACAGCCGCCATTGCCGCCGTAAGCTTATGTATGTTTCAACTTGAAATGAAAGGTGACAATCAATGATTCAACTTCCCGCCGATTATGAGCAACGTATGAAGCAACTTCTTGGCGATGATTTCCACAACTACTGCGAAGCGCTAAATCAGTCACCGATTCGTGGTTTTCGCGTCAATACCGATAAAATCGCATTGTCCGATTTCCTGTCAATCAACCCTTTTGGCGGTCAGCCGATCCCTTACGTGGACAACGGGTTTATCTTTGATTACGAAAAAGTAGGGAATCATCCCTTTCACCATGCCGGTATGATCTACGTGCAAGAACCTGCCGCTATGGCTCCCGCCGCGTGTGTGGATATAGATCCCGATTGGCACATATTAGATCTCTGTGCCGCCCCCGGAGGGAAATCTACGCAATTAAAAAACAAATTAGGGCCAAACGGTGTTTTAGTTTCCAATGAAATCATTTCATCTCGCTGTAAAATTTTAACCGGCAACGTTGAACGGTTAGGGTTACACAACGTTGCAACAACTTGCATGGATTCAGCAAAAATTGCGGCTACCTTTGCCGATACCTTTGACTTGATCATGGTTGATGCACCATGTTCCGGCGAAGGTATGTTTCGCAAAGAAGCCATTGCTTTGGAAGAATGGAGCCAAAACAACGTAACCATGTGTGCCAAACGACAAGGTGAAATTTTAGACAACGCAGTAAAAGCACTAAAAGACGGCGGAATCATCATTTATGCCACCTGTACGTTTTCACTTGAAGAAAACGAAATGACAGTTGACCGCTTTTTACAGCGACACCCGGATTTCGTCCTTGCTCCCGTTAAAAACAAAGTAAAAGAATCCACCGCAGACGGTATATTCTTTGAAGGGTGTAAATGTCACAACATAACCGATGCTCGCCGTTTTTATCCTCACAAATCCAAAGGCGAGGGGCAATTTATGGCGGTGCTGAAACACACGGGCACTCCCCCTCCCCCGACGAAATCAAAAGTAGTTGCCAAAGAGAAAATTCCCCAAACGGTTTTAGATTTTTTACAAGATACACTTACTCAATTTGATATAGAGCACGTAAAACTATACAATGGCAATCCGGTATATTTTACACCCAATTTCACCATACCGAAAGGTGCCGCTTTTTGTTGCGGTATTACCATTGGCGAAGTAAAAAAGAATTACCTGCAACCCCACCACCAATTCTTTATGGCAATGGGTCGAAAATTCAGACGCAAAATTGAGTTATCCCTTGAGGACAAAAGGTTGAGTCAATACCTGCAAGGAGAAGAAATACCAACCGATTGCGAAAACGGTTGGGCAGTCATAACCGTAATGGGTTGTCCTTTGGGCGGCGTAAAAGTCAGCGGCGGTAAGGCCAAAAATCATTATCCAAAGGGACTTCGTTTCAACGGATAGCAAAAAGCTCCGCATATTGCATGCGGAGCTTTATTATTTACTAAAAAGTGATTTTAATACTGTTTAAAGACAGCGGAGCAACCGTAAGGGAAATTTCATTACCGCATATAGACAACGCCGCTTCTTCTTTTTCCAAGGCATTAACACGGCAAGCTGACACAGGCGCACG
>JAFYMD010000054.1 GCA_017556785.1 Clostridia bacterium
GACGTATAACAGCAATCAAATGGAAGAATCGGCCCTGCTTGCCACCGCCGCGGCTATGTGTGCCGCCGCCCGCACCGCACCCAAGGGCAAGGGAGTGGACACCATAGAAACCTTGGTGTTGACCGGTGCCCAAAAGGATGCTCTTGCCGACAAAATGGACGAAATCGCCCGCCGTGAGTTCGGCGGCAATCCCACTTGTTGGTATTTTCGCGATGCCGCCAATCTGCGTGCCGCCGGTGCGGTGGTGCTCATTGGCACGCATCGCACCCGTCGGGGCATTCCCTTTTGCGAGTTTTGCGGTTTCGAAAACTGTGGGGCCTGTGAAACGGCCGGGGGCACCTGCGCCTTTGCAACCATAGATATGGGCATTGCCATGGGCTCGGCTTGCGCTGTGGCCGCCGATGCTCGGGTGGACAATCGCATTATGTTCTCCATTGGCAAGGCCGCCGCCGAAATGGACTATGTAGAGGGCGATGTGCTGTGGAACGGAATCCCCTTGTCCATTAGCGGAAAAAGCCCCTTCTTTGACCGTAAATAGGAGAGAAGCACCGTGAAAAACCGTTTCACTGATCATAGAACATTTGGTATAAAAAAATCCGATGAACTTTTCGTTCATCGGATTTTAAGTTTATTTGCTTTGGTCAAATAACCACTTTGTATTTTCGGGATTGTCGTACGTAGGGCCCCAAGCACCGTGACCGCCGTTTGGATATTCGATATAGTGGGTTTGGTGCGTGGGTTGGTTTTGGATTTCCGCTACCATGTCCCGACTGGCTTTGGGCGGTACAATAGGATCATCGGCACAATGAAATGCGCGAATGGGCAGGGTTGCCAAACGGTCGGCTTGATCCAGCGGGCCGCCGCCGCAAATGGGCATCCCTGCGGTAAACAGGTCGGCATGTTCGGCGAGCATTCGCCATGTGGCAAATCCACCCATAGAAAGCCCCGTAATGTAAATGCGGTTGCGGTCAATGGGCAAGGTGGCAAGCAGTTGTTCCAACAATTCTTCCAACGCTTGAAAAGCGGGGGAAAGGGGTGCGGCTTCGCTTTGGTAACTGCCTTTATCCCATCCGTATTCCACCCAACGCATGGTATCGGGGCATTGGGGCATAACGGCAATCGCCTGCAAGGCAGGACTGTTTTCATGGTTGAATATGGGCAAAAAATAGCCGATTTGCGCTTGGTTGTCGGTACCCCGTTCTCCTGCGCCGTGCATACAAATCAATAAAGGAAAAAGTCCCTCCCCTTCGGGAATGCGAATACGGTAGGGCAGAGAAAATCCGTTGGGATCGGTGTGAATTTTGGGTTCAAAATCTTGATGGGTTATCATGGTGAAACACTCCTTATAAATTGATTTTATCACACCCTATGGTCCTTTGCAAGGCATTTGACAAAAAAACCAAACGGTGGTATACTGAAAGAAGATAAGAAAGGTGGAAAAAGCATGGCTAAACCCGATATTATTGTTAGTGAACCGAAACCGCGTTCCAAAGGATTTATGAAAACCTTTGGAAGTTGGTTGGTGTATTTTTTGATTCTTGGTGTCGCATATTGGTTTTGGTTGCCGCCGATCCATTGGCAAAGCAGTGAATTTTGGCTGTTTGTGGTGCTCGCTTTGGTTCTGCGACTGCTTATGGTTGGTTTTGCGGAGCTCCGTGAGGTGTTTCAGGTGGAAAATCTGAAAAACGGCGAAATCAAGGAAAATATGAAAAAAACCTCAGTACTTACCAAGGTGCTGGGAATCGGCGCGGCATTGATCGTGGTGTTTATGTTGATCAGCGCGGTGCTTGGTTTTGAGATTTTTAACGCAACCGGTTATGCAGGGCTCATGACCACCGAAAACGGTGATTTCAGCATAGACGTGGCAGAAATTCCCATGTCCAGTATTCCCGTGGTGGATTTAGACACCGCCCAAAGATTGGGTTCTCGTGAATTGGGTGCCATGAGTGATTTGGTTTCTCAGTTTGAGGTAGACGAAACCTTTTACACCCAAATCAATTACAAGGGATCCCCTTATCGCGTGACACCTCTTCGTTACGGGGATATGTTTAAGTGGTTTGGCAATCAAGCGGAAGGGATTCCTGCTTATATTACGGTCAACATGGTAACCCAAGAAACCGAATTGGTGCGGTTAAAGCAAGGAATCAAATATTCCGAAAGCGAATATTTTATGCGGGATTTGAAACGGCATTTGCGATTCCAATATCCCACCAAAATTTTTGACAACATTTCCTTTGAATTGGACGACAACGGCGTGCCGTATTGGGTCGCCTCTACGGTAGGGTACCGTGTAGGTGTGTGGGACGGTCGCGACATTAACGGTGCGGTATTGTGCAACGCCGTTACCGGAGAATGCAGTTATTACGAATTGAATCAAGTGCCTACGTGGGTGGATCAGGTGTATTCCTCTGACATTTTGCTGGAGCAACTGACCTATAACGGAGAATATCAATCGGGATATTGGAACTCTATTTTTGGACAAAAAGGGGTTTTGCAACCCACCGACGGGCATAATTACATTGCCATGAACGACGACGTTTATTTGTATACCGGCATGACGTCGGCGGCAGGGGACGAGTCCAACGTTGGGTTTGTACTGGTGAATTTGCGTACCAAGCAAGCCAAATACTATACTTGCCCCGGCGCGGAAGAATACTCTGCTATGGAATCTGCCGAGGGTATGGTGCAAGACTTGGGGTATTCGGCAACCTTCCCCTTGCTGTTAAACGTGGCCGATCGCCCAACCTATTTTGTAGCATTGAAAGACTCGGCAGGGCTGGTGAAAAAATATGCCTATATTGACATGCAACAGTATCAGGTGGTGGGCATTGGTAACACCATTGCCGAAGCGCGAGAGACCTATACCCAAAAATTGAAAGCCGAAGCCAACGTAGAGATCGAATCAAAACCGTCCACACCCGAAGAAACCTCGCGGCAGGTGTCGGGTGTGATACAAGCGGTTTCCTCTGCGGTGGTAGAAGGGAACACCTGCTACTATATTTTGTTGGAACAAGATCAAACGGTTTACATTGCCAACGTTTCTATTAGCGAACGGTTGCCCTTTGCCAAGGAGGGACTTACCGTTACTTTGACCGTGCCGCTTGAAGAGAAAGACGGCCCTGTTACGGTCATAAACTATGAGGTTACGCCGCAAAGTACGCAGTTGCCCGACGAACAACCGCCCGTGTAAAAATAATGATAAAAAGCCTGAACAGAGTGCTCTGTTCAGGCTTTTTTTGCAGGTATGGGATCATACACCGATCTCTAATATTTCAAAGGTTCCTTCTAAGGAGAAATCGCCCATGTCGGCGGGAAGAAAAACGCAGTCGTATAGTGCCAGTTCCATGCTACCTTCTTGATAGGTGAGGGTGGCAGAGCCTTCTACCACCAGCAAGGCTTTAAAGGATTGGTCGGTGACGGTGCTTTGGCAAGAATTTTGCAAACGCTTGACCCAAAAATAATCGCAGTCGGCCAGCATGTTGGGGTCGTCGTTTTCATAAACGGGGGCGGGGGTCAGGTCGGTTACGTCCAACGCTTTTTCCACGTGCAGCGCACGGGGCTTACCGTCTGCCCCTAAACGACCGTAGTCGTATACACGGTAGGTGGTGTTGGAGTTTTGCTGAATTTCGGCAATCAACATCCCCTCACCAATGGCGTGAATGGTACCTGCGGGAATGAAAAACACGTCGCCTTTGTTTACGGGGACGGCTTGCAGTACGTCGGTCAGGGTGTTGTTTTGAATCCGCTGTGCAAATTCCTCTTTTGAAATTTCTTCTTGAAATCCATAATACAAGGTAGCACCGGGCTTGCAGTCCAGTACGTACCACATTTCGGTTTTACCAAAGCTGTTTTCGTGCTTCATGGCATACTCGTCGTCGGGGTGTACTTGTACCGACAGGGATTTTTCTGCATCGATCAGTTTGATCAAAATGGGGAAAAATGGGAATGCGGCCCCTTTTTTGCCGACAAATTCGGGGTTTTGCGCGACAAAATCCGCCAAAGTGGTGGTGCTGTCCCACAAAGTGGAATTTCCGTCTTTGTGGCAAGACAAGACCCATGCTTCGGCAATGGGCGTCATGGTGCATTTGGGATACACCGATTTTAAGTTGGTGCCGCCCCATAAGTAATCTTGAAAAGCGGGGTATAATTTGACGGGTTGTTTCATGAAAGTCACCTTTTTCAAAAAAATTCATTTTTTCTCATTATATAGCAATCGCATAAAAAAATCAATGGTGAATAAATGATTTGGCATGATCCATACTATATTTGCAAAGGAGAGATGATCATGAAAAAGCAAACAGTCGGTTTTATGAAAGGAATCGGCACCGGTGTTGCCATGGGCGTAGTGGCAAGTGTGGCAGGTAAAATGGTGTACGACAATAATAAAAAGTCCATTAAAAAGACAGCCAAAAAGGCGGTCAAAGCCATGGGTGGCATGGTGGACAGCGTACAAAATATGATGAAATAACGCCGCACGAGGCACCAAGGCTGTTTTAAAGCAAACAAAAAAGGCATTTGGCAAAACCAAACACCTTTTTGTAGGCCGAAAGACAGCCTGTTTTTGTTTATATGCGACTCATTAGTTGCGTGCGAATCGTGTCGGCTTCATCGGCTTCAAATACGGTAAACCGCAGGGTATATGCCACCGTTTCAAAGGGTTTAATGAAGTGCAATCTACCGTCGCGACGCATTTTGTCACGACCTTCTACGTGGCAGTTAGAGGGTTCCAGACCCAGTACATAGTCCCGCACACCGCACATTTTCCACTCGGTAAAGGAATCCAGCGTGTCGGCGGAATATTCCATTTTTAAACCGACGCCGATCTTGGGGTTAAATACCGCCACGGCTTTTTCACCGTCCACTTCGGCAATATCATGATAATAACATTGTTCGGCAAAACCTGCCTCGGGTTCGGGAATCACATTCCATTCGTTAATTCCTTCTTGAGCTCGGGGGTCGCGAGCTTTGGTGGATTTGGCAGGTACCATCATTTCAAGGCAAGAATCCAACAAGGGATATCCCATGTTCACGTGATACAACAGCATAAGAGGTTGGGTTTCGCCGCCCAAATTGGTAACGGTGTCGTGGAAGGTGATGGTGTTGCCTTGCAACGTCACGTCACGGTGCAGTTCCAATTTTTCGTTAAAAATAATGGCTTCGTTCATGGTGCCGCTGACCGTGATTTTTCCGTCGTCGTTGGTGTAGTCGGCCTTATAAGCCAAATTTTCGCAGGGGGTGTTGCTAATGCGGCCGTGGGTGACACAGTCTTCCCCTTCATCTACGCTGGGTGCGCCTGCATTTTTCAATCCGCAAGTGGTCATAAAACCGGCGGTAAAGGAGCGCAGAAAATCCTCTTTGTCATAGTGTTCGGGGGCAACGTAACCGCAAGGGGAAAAGAAGCCCAGGTTGTACCCTTTAAATTCTACACGGGCAGGGTCTAAACAACGGTCGGGGAGCAGGGTAACTTGCAGTCCGTTGCCGTTGTTGAGCTGCAACAGGCGCATACCGTCGCCTTTGCCACCCACCAGGCGGGATTCTTCGACCCGATATAATTGGGTGGGATGCCCCACCTTGGAAAAATTGCTGTTCATGAAAATGACCTCCGTTAAAACTGAGATTTTTGTTTATTATACCTTTTTTTTGTTCATAAGTCAAACACAATTTGCCTCGTTTGGCAACAAAGGGATCTGGTGATATACCGAAAAAATTTATGGAAAAGAGGGAAACACCGTGTCAAAAACCAAACGAATCTTCGGTCTTGTGTTGACGGTGATTTCACCGCTTTTGGCAGAGCACTTTTTGGTGTGGTCTTGGTGTTCCTCAATTTTTTATTTTCCGGAGCCTCAAAGATTTGGTGATCTGCTATATGGCTTGGATCCTTTATAATTGGTTTGTGAATCAACGACATATGAAAACATCCTTTGACTATTAACGTCAAAGGATGTTTATTGATCGTCTTGCTTGTTTGTGGGGATTTATCGACAAACAGTGGCTCTAAAGGCGGCAACTTCCGAATTGCTTAACACCAGCATGCTTGTGTCTTCGGGGAATTCCCCAAAGACTGTGTAGTAGTGGGTTAAGGTCATCAAACAGCTTCCGCGATAAGAGGGGTGAGCAAGGTCGGTGTCGTGCAAGTTGATTTCGGGATAATTTTGCATGACGTAAAGAATACTGCTTCCTGCGGCGGAACAGGTTGCGCCATAGGTTTGCGCCGCCTTTTGGACACCGGAAAGTACGGCTTGGTTCATGGTTTCGGGGGTCCAGTTATTGGCAGCAAGCTCAGGTTGACCCTCTTTGCGTGGAAGAGTGGCATAGAAGATGAACCGATCGGCTTTGTCACCAATCATATTCATCACGTATTCCAAACCACGGGTGTAGTCGGTGTAGTTGAGGGCGGGGTAGGTGGTTTGTTCTTGCAAAAAGCAAATGTCGAAGGAGTGCTCTGCCAAAAGGGCTTTCAACTGCAAGGTGGTTTCGTCTTCTACCATATAGTCGATGAGTTTTCGACCACCTAAGGTAACGCTGTAGGTTTCCACGTCTTTGCCGTTGGCATTGGCAATTTGCGAGAACATAACGGGCATATCGTTAAAATAGGTGCTGCTATTGCCGACAAACAAGATTTTAAGGGTATCGGCTTGGGATTTCACCAAATCCCACTGGGCTTGGGCGGCATCCAACACATCAAGTTTGGTTACCAACGCTTGGGAGGCGTTGGGCAACATATCGTAAGCCTGACGGGTGTTTTTCAACAGGGCGCGTTTGTCGTGATAATTGTCTTTGGTAATATCGCCAATGGTTTCAATTTGGGCATCCACTTCATCGGCTAACCTTTGGTAGAATTTGCCCACAGCAGGGAATTCTTCTATTTTTCCAACCACTTTTTTCAGAATATACAATGCGTCTGCCGAAGAAATCGACAGGTCGCTGTCTACGTCGGCTTGGGTGGTTTGGTCGGTGGTAAGGGTTACGTTGCCAACCACCGCTTTCAGCACTTCCAATGCGTCGGCGGAAGAAACGGCATCGTCTTCGTCCACGTCCCCAAAGGTTCCCACAAATTCCGATTGATCGGCAATCATCTCAAAGCCGAAAATCAACCGTTTGGTATCGTCGGTAAAGTGAATATTGCTGCCGCCGGATATTTGATAGGTGTAACCGGGATGAACCGCATTGTTGGAGCCGATGTGGGTGCCGTATACGGTGCAGGTGCTGTCGGCATCCCGTGCGGTAAGGTAATAGACCAAATAGTATCTCTCACCGGGGGTGACAGTCATTTTTTGACCAAAGTCAAGGGCATACCAAGTGGCTTTGGCGCCTTTGCTGACAATGTCCACGTCGGTGGAATATAAGGGGGCACCGTTTACCTCTTTACGGATTTCGGCATGGACGGTGGCATTGCCTTTGGATAAGTTGAGGGCAATTCTGGCACCGTAATAATTCTCTTGTTCGGGTACAAATTGTTGGGCAACGTAGCGGTAATTGTTCCACTGGGGGTCGGAGGAGTTGGCGGTAGACAGCCCCAAATGATAAATACCGGTGGCAATCAGGGTATGGGAGTCAAAAGGTTCGTACTCCTCTTTCAAAGCCACGTCATAAATGCCAAAGCAGAAAGTAAGGTACTTATTGCCTGCATCAAAGGTTACGTCGCCGCCGTCGGCCATTCTCCAAGTATAGCCGGGGTGAGCGGCACCGCCTGCGCCCAGGTCAGAACCGTAAGCGATACAAACCGCACCGGGGTCACGTTCTACCAGATAGTAAACCAAATAATAGGTTTGCTTGGGAGTAACGGTGAGTTTGTTTTTCAAAGGCAGATCATACCAATAACGACCGTTGCCTTGGCTGGTAACGGTTACGTCGTTTTGTGCCAAAGCCGTACCATTTACGGCAGAGCGGATTTCTACATGGAACGTAGCACTGCCTTGGGTCAAGTTCACCGCAACTTTTGCGCCGTACAAATCAGCAGATTCAGGCACAAATTCTTGAGCGATATA
>JAFYMD010000055.1 GCA_017556785.1 Clostridia bacterium
ATACTGTGCAATCTCGGTCAGCGCTTGCAACAACTCGTTGTAACGATCCACCACAGATAAAGCTTCTTCCAACGTCCACGTCATTTTCGCAATATAATCACGGTAGGTCAAACAATCGTCGCAATCCACGTCGTACCAATTTTGTAAATACAGTTCCCCTTGTGCATTGGTATGGTTATACAGTTGTACGGCAAATTCTTCGGCATCATAATTTTGGTGAAAATCGATCACATTTTTCGGCATACGGCAAGCTCCTTTTCCCTTTTTTGGAATGCATATCATAGCACAAAAGACAGAAGAAAGTCCACTAAAAAACAAAGAAAATTTCATTATTT
This sequence comes from Clostridia bacterium, assembly GCA_017556785.1. Lineage (GTDB taxonomy): Bacteria > Bacillota > Clostridia > Oscillospirales > Acutalibacteraceae > UMGS1484. Next base: position 336 of record JAFYMD010000055.1, read on the forward strand.
TTAAAAAATGGGGAAAGAATCGGTATCAAGCGAATATTTCGGCTTTTGGTTGACATCAATTACCACCGATGATATAATACTGACGTATCCTTTTTTACTAAAAAACAGCTACAAACCAACAAAGGAGTGTTCTGTATGAAACGCGCTATTTTATTTCTTTTGGTCGGTTGCATGCTGTATGCAAGCGTATTTACAACGTCGGCGGAAGAAACCACCGTACTGCCTGCCGACACCGTTTTGCCCGGTTACGGGGACATGGATCTTAACGGTAGGTGTGACGCGACCGATGCTTTGACCGTGTTAAAGTTTGTTGTTGGCAAGGCTCCTCTTTCCAAAATTGAAGAATATTATGCCGACGTAAACGGTGATGAATTCACCAATGCCGGCGACGCTTTGGATATTTTGAAAATGACGGTAGGTAAAATCAACCGCTTTACTGCCGACAAAGAACAACCCAACCCCACCAATTTCGAGTTTGAAGGTTCGGTTTCTTACGAAGTGCTTTGCAACTATCTTTCCCGTGCCACCACCATTTCTCAAGAAAGCGGCGGTGCGTTAAACGGTGACCACGTGGTTGATTTTATTTTAGACACCGGTGCCAAATACATCTGCCGTGCCGCCACCTGCTGGTGGGTCAGCACAGCCGATTATGCTACCTATCCCCAACAAAAAGACCTGATTGACAAAGTACACGCCGTTGACCCCGACGTAGTATTTGAGGCTTGCATTTTTGAGTGCATTTCGGGCAGAGTGAATGATATTGCCATTCCTGCTTATGTCTTTGAAGCCTTTGACCTGCCGGTAGAAGAACGGAACTTTTCTTTTGATGCTATGTGCTTTGATACCGGCACTTATATGGACCAATGGGGCGAAGGTTCCTCGGTACCCGACATCACCCAAATTGAAACCCAACTGTTTTTCTATTATCGTGCTTGCGAATACTTGAAAATCGGTTACGAAGCCCTGCACATGGGTCAGGTTCACCTGATTGGCTCCAGCGACCCCGGTTGGGAAAACTGGACCATTGTACTCAACAAAATCCGTGAATTTGCCAAAGAAAACTGCCGTCGCAAGTTCGTGTTTATCAATGCCCACACCTACGGTATGTATGATATAGACGGCAAATTGATGTTCGATTTCCATATGTATCCCTCTCGCCCTGCCGCCGAAGGTACGGTAGAGCAAGCCCCCACCGAAACCAATCCTCAAAAGGCATTTTTTGACCCGTATCACAACGATTCCATTTACGGTAAGAGTTGGGGCGGTTTAACCCAAAGCGGTTGGGAATGTGATTCTTTGCCTTACTTGGTAGAGCTGGACAACTACGGCAATGACGTAGAAAACCTGTACGTACCCGACACCGCTGCCCAAAACTGCTGGGGTATGGACGAAATTTCATGGTATGCCAACCAACCCGATTGGTATCGTCATTACTTCTTGAAATATGCTTACGACTACGTAACCAATACCGCCCCAGGCGACGCTTTCTTTGCTATGCCCGGTCAACGGGTAGCCACCCTGTACGACGAAAACAAGAATTACGTTTCAACCCATTACTTCGGTTACAGCAGTCAAAATCACCCCAATGGATTTGACGACCAACAAGTCATTAAAGAAATTTGGAGCAATCAATAAAAAATAAACAACCACCCGCCTAGCGGGTGGTTTTTCTTATGCAGGCATAGCCCTATGCTCCTCGCTACGCGTCCAACGCGTAAGTACGATTGTCAGTCGCGCCGGAACGGCTCCCTCTGACGAGGGTAACGAGCCCGACCGCCGCCTATGGCGGATAAAGGGAGGGCGCAGTTGGTGCCGCGGTCGAAAAAACCGAGGAGTAGCACGGAGTGCCCGACGGTTTTTTCGGGCACCGCAAACGGAACGTCATACCGTAGCTGACTGAGAGAGAGATAACGATAACTACCCCTCCGTCTTTTGCCTACGGCAAAATCCACCTCCCCTGACAAGGGGAGGCAAGCGGACATTACCATCGTTCAACACCCGTTTCTCTTTTGTCTTTTCCCCAATCTTCGTTCTTACTCAACTATATAATTCTTACCGAACCACGCGACTTTTCAAGTGGTTTTCGCATTACAACAAAACGGCAACCCTCGATGGGTTGCCGTTTTTTCGTACGTTCCTGTCGCTGTTATGCTCCATAGTTAAAACTACACGTGCAACGAGACGCGCTACTGTCATATAAAATCTTACACGTTCCTGTGCCGTTATCGTAATCCTAGTGCACCTTTTTGCTGTGCAAGAAGGTGTGTCGTGCACTAACCTTACCTTCGGGCTTGATCTCCCCTGCTTTGAGCAAGGCAACCTTGGTCAAGAACGGCCCGACAAGCTCGTAAATCAATACCGAAAACAGGGTAATGTTGGCAACGATTGCCCCTGCGGAACCCAGCGCCTCCGCTTTCATAGCCATGCCCAAGGCAACCCCCGCTTGAGGCAACAGGGTAATGCCAAGATATTTCACAATATTGGGGTCACATTTGGTAGCCTTGGCACTAATGGTAGCACCAAAGTATTTCCCCGCCGAGCGGAACAAGATGTATACCAAACCGACGCAAACCACCAGTACGTTTTGGAAGGTGGAAAGCTCCAATTCGGCACCGGACAATACGAAGAATAAAATAAACAAGGGAGCCGTCCAACGATCCACACGATCCATAAGCTCTTCGGAAAAATCGCACACGTTGCAGAACACGGTACCCAACATCATGCAAACCAGCAAAGAGGAAAATGCCACGTGTACACCACCCACCGTAAAGGTGATTTGGGACAGAGCCACCGTCATAAGCACAAAGGTAACCGACATGGCAAGACGTTTGGAACGAGAATGGAAAAATCGTTCAAAGAAGTTGAACAAAAAGCCCATGATCGCACCCAAAAGCAAAGAGCCGATCACTTCCACAATGGGTTCCAATACCACCGACAAAATGTCTACCTTGCCGTTGATCAATGCTTTTGCCACCCCAAAAGAAACCGCAAACAACACCAACCCCACCGCGTCGTCCAAGGCAACAATCGGCAGCAAAATATCGGTCACGGGACCTTTGGCTTTATATTGCCGTACCACCATCAGAGTAGCGGCAGGCGCAGTCGCCGAAGCAACCGCTCCCAGCACGATAGCCGAAGGCAAAGGAAGTTGTTCGGGAATGATAAAGTGCAATCCAATCAACGCAGCATCGACCAATACGGTACTAAACACCGCTTGAAAGATCCCGATCACAGTTGCCTGTTTCCCGGTCTTTTTCAGTTGCGAAAGGCGAAATTCGTTGCCGATGGAAAAGGCAATAAATCCCAAGGCAACGTCGCACAAAATACTGTAGGATTGAATATCTTCCATGCTGACAAAGCCCAATCCTTTTACGTCAAAAGCCCCCAGCAAATACGGGCCGATCAAGATCCCCGCTACCAGGTATGCAGTAACCGCGGGCAGTTTGACCAGCTTTGCCAAACGAGACAGCATAAGTCCTGCAAACAAAGCAATAGACAAGCTCAATAACATTTGCATGATTTTTACCTCACAATCTTTATGGATTGCATTCCTTTATATTTGTATATGTAAGAGATTCCATCTCACAACCGCAAGCCATTATACTCCTACTGTTGCAAAAAAACAACTGTTTTTTTCAAAATAGGCAAAACCACAAAAAAGGGGAAACTCCATCACGGATTTTTAGTGTTTTTCACGCCAAGAAAGATTGTTGACTTTTCAACATTTTAGCGGTATACTATCGATATATCATACAAGGAAGTGGTATCATTGCTCAACCGATTTGAACGTTTCTCTTACGCAATTTCCGAAATTTCGCGGTACTGGCACAAAATCGCCGCCGACGAAATGGAAAAATACGGATTAAAAGGCCCTTTTTCGGTTTATTTGATCACCTTGCGGCATCATGAAGAAGGCTTGACCGCCGTGCGGTTGGGAGAGCTTTGCGGACGGGACAAATCCGACGTTTCCCGCGCGGTGACAATTTTGGAAAAAAACGGTTTTGTTACCAAAAAACGGGTAGGGCACAATTTATACCGTGCCAACATTTGCCTGACCGATGTGGGCAAGACCGCCGCCGACTATATTGCCGAGCGTGCTGATTTGGCAGTGCAAATGGGCGGACAAGGAATCTCTGACCAAGAACGTACCGTATTTTATAACACGTTGGAAAAAATTGCCGCTAACCTGCAAGAAGTCAGCAAAGACGGTCTGCCCAAAGCCTAATATTCGTTTAACTTCCCTGCAAGCCTTGGGATTTTTCCCGCTTGCGGGGATTTTTTTCTTGCGAAATCGGTCGATTTGTGGTAAACTATAAAAGATATTATGGAAAAGTGCAGTATATTGCCTTTTCCGAGTATATTGGAAAGGAAATCGACTTATGGAAGACAACAAAAAATTCCAGCCGTATGTTCCTGCCAGCAAGGTCACCCCTGAGTTGACCGTGACCTCCATTATCATGGGGATTTTGCTGTCGGTCATTTTCGGCGCTGCCAATGCCTATTTGGGCTTGCGGGTAGGTATGACCGTTTCGGCCTCTATTCCTGCGGCAGTTATTTCTATGGGTGTGATCCGTGTGATCATGCGCAAAAACTCTATTTTGGAAAGCAACCTGGTACAAACCATTGGTTCTGCCGGTGAATCGCTGGCGGCAGGTGCTATTTTTACCATGCCCGCCCTGTTCCTGTGGGCACGCGAAGGGCTCATGGAAAAACCCAATTTGATAGAAATCACCTTAATTGCCTTGATTGGCGGTTTGTTGGGTGTATTTTTCATGGTGCCCCTGCGCAACGCCTTGATCGTACGGGAACATGGTGTTTTGCCGTATCCCGAAGGACAAGCCTGTGCCGAAGTATTGCTTGCCGGTGAAAAAGGCGGTAGCAACGCAGGTAAAGTGTTTGCCGGTATGGGCTTTGCCGCTTTGTTTAAATTTATCATCGACGGTTTAAAAGTAGTTCCCGGGGAAGTGTCCATTCAAGGCCCCGCAAAAACCTATCCCGGTTCTATCGGTACCCAAATCTACCCCGCCGTTATGAGTGTAGGGTACATTTGCGGCCCTTGTATTTCCTCTTACATGTTTGCCGGTGGGGTACTCAGCTGGATGGTGCTCATTCCCCTGATCGTTATTTTCGGCAGTGAATCCAGCGGTGCCGAAACCGTTAGTGCCATTTATGCCGCCGACGGTGCTTCGGGCATTTGGAGCACATACATCCGCTACATTGGTGCGGGTGCTTTGGCCGCCGGCGGTATTATCAGTTTGATCAAGTCCTTGCCCTTGATCGTTCGCACCTTCCGCGATTCTATGAAGGGCTTTTCTTTCAAACCCAACCAAAGCGGTGCCACCGTGGAACGTACCGCCAAAGACATTAACATCGTTATCGTTTTGGTTGCCATTTTGGCTCTTACCTTGGCGGTTTGGTTGATTCCCGCCATTCCCGTTTCGTTGATTGGTGCCATTATTGTGGTCATTTTCGGTTTCTTCTTTGCCACCGTTTCTTCCCGTATGGTAGGGATCGTGGGCAGCAGTAACAACCCTGTTTCGGGTATGGCTATTGCTACCTTGTTGATTGCCACCTTAATTCTCAAGTTAACCGGAGAAGCCGGTGCTCACGGTATGCAAGCCGCCATCGCCATCGGTTCGATCATTTGCATTGTTGCCGCCATTTCCGGCGACACCTCTCAAGACCTGAAAACCGGTTACCTGTTGGGGGCTACCCCCAGAAAACAACAATACGGCGAGCTGATCGGTGTGGTTGCCGCCGCCTTTGCGATCGGTGCTACCTTGTATCTCTTGGACAGTGCTTGGGGCTTTGGCTCGGAGCAATTGGGTGCGCCCCAAGCTACCCTGATGAAAATGGTGGTTGAGGGCATTATGAACAACAGCCTGCCTTGGGGACTGATCATTGTCGGTATTGTCCTTGCCGTTGTGGTAGAAATCGTAGGGTTGCCCGTGTTGCCCTTTGCCATTGGTATTTATTTGCCGGTACAATTAAACGCTTGCATTATGGTAGGCGGTATCATTCGTTGGTTCTTCAATAAAATGAAGGACAACGAAAGACGGGAACAAGCCACCAACAACGGTATTTTGTACTGCTCCGGTATGATTGCGGGCGAAGGCTTGGTTGGTATACTTATGGCAGTTTTGGCCATTGTCACCGTAAACTTTAAAGGCAAAGAACGCTCGATTGCCGACATTTTAGACATTTCCGATTTCTTGGCTCGTCACGGAGTTTCCGCCGAAGTTTCGCAAATCGGTAGCTTGGTGCTGTTTGGCGGCATTATTGCCATATTGCTGGTATTTTGCCTCAAAAGATCCAAAAAGCAAAACAACCAACAATAAGCCATGGCCAAGAAAAAACTAACAGTAGAAGAATATGTTGCCCAAATCCCCCGTCGCCACCCTTCCATACAATGGAAAACCGACGATCAGGGAATGGTAACGCTGGAAATCGAAAATACCGGATGGGCCAATCGAATCGCCCAAAAGCTATTTAAACGTCCCAAAATCACCTACGTTCACTTGGACGAGACAGGCTCTTTTGTTTGGCCGTTGATTGACGGACAAACATCTATTAAGGAGTTGGGCGTGCCGGTAGAAGAACGGTTTGGCGAAGCTGCTCAAC
>JAFYMD010000056.1 GCA_017556785.1 Clostridia bacterium
ATCCCCGATCGCAACATGGAGCTTATGACCGTGCGACTGGGGGTCAGCGACAGCCTGCAAGCCAACCTGATCAAAGAAAAATTCTTAGAAGACCCGGCTAAGGTGTATCAAAAAGTGCTGGAAGCATTTGGGATATTTTAAATGTGAACCGTCCTCGCAAGAGGACGGTTTTTATTTGTAAAAAACAGTTGCAACGAAAGAAAAATGAGTGTATACTGAATTTGCGATACAATTGGAACGTTGCATTTATTTGTTTTTAGGAGATATTAACCATGGAATGGTTTTTGGTATGGATGTTGATCTTGGCGGTTATTTATAGAGTCGTTTATTACATTATGAAGAAACAGAGGGCAAAAAAACAAAGTGTAAAGCAAGAACCCTGCAACGATAATCTGAATTTTGAGCAGACCGTTTCTGGAATGACGATGGAACAAAAGAATGTTTCTTCGCAACCTAAACAGGAAGGGACAAAACCAACTGAGGTATATATTTGCGACAAATGTGGGACGGAATATACAACAGATGTCAAATTTTGCCGTAATTGCAGTGGATGTCCGAAATTGCGCGAGTAAGGGAATACAGGCTTTTGGCAGTTGTGCCATGATACACGACACGATTAGTGTGTAGTGGGATCCTTAGAGAGAAGCCTACAATAAAATTTTTCCCATTTCCCCCTTGACAAAGGGGGATTTGTGTTGTATAATCCCAAGTACGACAACAAAGTAGCGGCCTATGCCCGTCTCACCGTATGACCTTCAATGTGTCTATCGGTCAATATTCAAATCTTTCTGCTCTTATGGGGCAGTTTGCTTGTGTATTGAGGATGGGTGCGTGCCCATCCTTTTTTGTTGAATTTTAGGAGGTGCTTTTCCATTAGCAAGTCTGAACTTCCCATTAACGAGGAAATCCGCGACAAAGAAGTGCGGGTTATTACCAACGAGGGCGAACAACTGGGCATTATGTCCATCAAAGACGCTCTGAAAGCCGCAGATGAACGCAATCTTGACCTGGTTAAGATCGCTCCGGGTGCACAACCCCCCGTCTGCAAGATCATGGACTACGGCAAGTATCGTTTCGATCAAGCCAAACGGGAAAAAGAAGCCAAAAAGAACCAAAAAGTGATTGAACTGAAAGAGGTTCGGCTGTCTCTGAACATTGACGTTCATGATTTCAACACCAAAGTGAACCAAGCCAAAAAGTTTATTGCCGCCGGCAACAAGCTGAAGGTTTCCATTCGGTTCCGTGGCCGTGAAATGGGACATCCCGAAATCGGTCAAGCCAACATGGAACGGTTTGCCGAGGCTATGGCCGACGTGGCAGCGGTAGAAAAGGCTGCCAAAATGGAAGGCAGAAACATGCTTATGTTTATGGCACCGAAAAAAGCCTGATCTGTAAACAATATTCAATTATTTTTAGGAGGAACTTCAAATGCCGAAAATCAAAACTCACAGCGGCGCAAAAAAACGTTTTAAACTCTCTAAAAACGGCAAACCCTTGCGCGGCCACGCTTTCAAATCCCACATCCTTAACAAAAAGAGCACCAAACGGAAACGCAATCTCCGTAAAGTTGCTGTTGCCGATGCGACCAACTGCGCTCAAATCAAAAAACTGATTCCTTACAAATAATATCGGAGGTATAACGAACTATGGCACGAGTAAAAGGTGCGTTGATGACACGCAAAAGAAGAAAAAAAGTTTTGAAACTTGCCAAAGGTTACTTTGGTTCCAAGCATAGACTGTTTAAAACTGCGAAACAAGCAGTTATGAAATCCGGCAACTATGCCTACATTGGCCGCAAACAAAGAAAACGTGATTTCCGTCGTTTGTGGATCACCCGTATTTCTGCCGCTGCCCGTGCAGAAGGCATGAACTACTCCACCTTTATGAACGGTTTGAAGAAAGCCAACATCGATCTGAATCGTAAAATGCTTTCTGAAATCGCAATTGCCGATGCAGCCGCTTTTGCTGCTTTGGTAGAAAAAGCAAAAGCCGCTCTTTAATTTTGAACGCAAAAGCCCGATGTTTTTAACATCGGGCGAGTTGTTTTTTTATGATGATTATTACTTCCAAAGAAAATGCAGTGGTCAAGCAAGCGCATAAGCTGGCGACCACCGCCAAAACACGCAAAAAAGAACAAGCCTTTATTGCCGAGGGACTGCGCCTGTGCCGTGATGTGGCACAAGGTGACGGTGTAATTCGTACTGCCTTTATGACCCAAGGGTTTTTGACCGATTTTCCGCAAGATGCTACATTGATCGGCCAACGGGCCGAGCATTGTTTTACGGTGAGCGACAGCATTATGCAACATCTGTCTGACACCGATTCTCCCCAAGGGGTTTTGTGTGTTTGTCAAAAGCCCGATTTTTCCAAGTTGCCCCAACAAGCAGGTCGCTTTGTGGTGTTGGAAAAAGTGGCTGACCCTGCCAACCTGGGGGCAATTGCCCGCACAGCCGAGGCATTGGGGGCAGACGGACTGCTGGTGTCGGGCGGTTGCGAAGTGTATCATCCCAAAGCGTTGCGTGCTTCTATGGGAGCCTTGCTTCGGTTGCCTGTGTATGAAGGGGATATGGAAGCCATTCTTACCCGACTGGGTGAGCTTGGCGTGACCACCTATGCGGCGGTGGTGTATGACGCACAGCAAGCGGTAACCGAAACGCAATTCGGTTCGGCTTGTGCGGTGGTGATCGGCAACGAAGCCAACGGCATTACCCCCCAAACGGCAAGTGCCTGTGACAAAACCATTACCATTCCCATGGCAGGGCGCAGCGAATCGCTCAATGCCGCGGCCGCTGCCTGCATTTTGATTTGGGAAATGATGGGACGAGGTGCCGAGCGATGAGTCATCCACTGTATTGGGTGGCTTTGCAGGTTGCGTTGGGAATTCCCAGCCGCAAGGTCACCTTGTTGACCGATTTCTTTGGAGATGCCGAAGGGGTGTTTGCCGCCACCGAAGAGGAATTGAAACGGTGTCCCACCTTAACCAAGCGGGAGATTACCGATATTTTAAAGCGACCCTATGCCCAAGCCCGCGCCATATGGGACGAATGCGCGGCAAGCGGAATTCAAATCCTTACGCCGGAAGACTCTGCCTTTCCCGACGGGTTGCGGAATATTCCCGACATGCCTTGCGTACTGTATGTAAAAGGTTGCTTACCCCGTTTTGATCTGGTTCCCGCAATCAGCGTGGTAGGTACACGTAAGCCCACCGTGTACGGAAAAATGGTTTGTCACCGCATGGCTTCGGTGTTGGCAACCGCAGGAGTTACGGTGGTCAGCGGCGGTGCATTGGGAATCGACAGTTGTTCTCATTTGGCGGCGATCGAGGCCAAAGGAAAAACCGTGGCGGTGTTGGGTTGCGGTATAAACAGCGGGTATTTGCGTGCCAACGGTGTTTTGCGAGAGCAGATCAGCCGCAACGGAGCGTTGGTGAGCGAATATCCACCATCCTCTCCCGCAAGCCGATACACCTTTCCTGCTCGCAATCGATTGATTGCCGCGTTGTCCTTGGGGACGGTGATCATAGAAGCAGGAGAAAAGAGCGGGTCACTGATTACCGCCGACATGGCGCTGGAACAGGGCAAGGACGTATTTGTGGTGCCCGGCAGCGTTATGTCGCCTGATTTTCACGGCAGTAACCGTTTGATCTCGGAAGGGGCTACCGCCGTGTTCAGCGGGTTGGACGTTTTGGAAGCGTATAAAAAAGATTATTTTGACAGGTTGCAAATGAATAAAGCCATTGCCCTGCACAAAGAACATATAAAAGAACAAGTGGTGCAGGTGGTGCCGATTGCGGAATCCACCCGGCCACAAAAACCAAAAGAACCTACATCAACCGTCAAAAAACAAAAAAAATTGCCGCGTCCCATGGGAAAAGACTTGTCAGCGGATGCAGAGTTGGTGTATAATACTTTGTTGAACGCTGAACGCTTGGGGGTGGCAGATCTGTTGGCACGTACCCAATTGGACGCCCCTTGCCTACTGCGTGAATTGACCAAATTGGAGCTGGACGGTTGTATTACCAAAGATCCCGACGGCTGTTATCATATAGCAAATTCCATTGAGGAGTAGAGAGAATGGCAAAACTGGTTATAGTGGAGTCCCCTTCTAAAATTAAAAGTGTACAGAAGTACCTGGGTGCGGGCTACGAGGTCATGGCATCGGTCGGTCATATTCGTGACCTGCCCAAAAAGGCCTTGAGTGTCAGTACCGATGGGAAATTTACCCCGAAATATGTAAATGCCCCCGGAAAAGAAGAGGTAATCAAAAAATTGCAAGATGCCGCCGCCAAAAGCGACGGTGTGTATCTGGCTACCGACCCTGACCGAGAGGGAGAAGCCATTGCATGGCATTTGGCACAAATTTTGGCGTTGGGTGACGAGGACAAAAACCGCATCACCTTTAACGCGGTAACCAAAACAGCGGTGCAAGAGGGATTGAAAAATCCCCGTGCCATTGACAAAAATTTGGTGGATGCACAACAAGCTCGTCGGGTGTTGGATCGAATTG
>JAFYMD010000057.1 GCA_017556785.1 Clostridia bacterium
AAGTATTCGACCGTCACAACTGTTCCGAACTCAACCCCGGCGTTAACATGGTGGTTCGTTGCTATATTGCTCAAAAACGGAAAATCTCCGTGGGTGATAAAATGGCAGGCCGTCACGGTAACAAAGGTGTTGTATCCCGCATTTTGCCGGTAGAAGATATGCCCTTCTTGCCCGACGGTACTCCGTTGGATATCGTGCTCAATCCCTTGGGCGTACCTTCTCGTATGAATATCGGTCAGGTTTTGGAAGTGCACTTGGGTTATGCCGCCCGTGCTTTGGGCTGGAAGGTCTGCACGCCTGTATTTGACGGTGCTCACGAGTCGGATATTCGTGAATGCTTGAAAGAGGCAGGCTTGGCCGAAGACGGCAAGACCGACTTGTACGACGGTCGTACCGGTCGCAAGTTCGACAACCGCGTAACCGTTGGTGTTATGTACTTCTTGAAACTGCACCACTTGGTAGACGACAAAATCCACGCTCGTTCCACCGGTCCGTACTCCTTGGTTACCCAACAACCTTTGGGCGGTAAAGCTCAATTCGGTGGCCAACGGTTCGGTGAAATGGAAGTTTGGGCACTGGAAGCTTACGGTGCCGCTTATACCTTGCAAGAAATCTTGACCGTGAAATCCGACGATATCGTAGGACGTGTTAAGACTTACGAAGCTATTGTTAAGGGTCAAAACGTTCCCAAACCGGGCGTTCCCGAATCCTTCAAGGTTTTGATCAAAGAATTGCAATCTTTGGGATTAGACGTCAAAGTGCTTGACCAAATGGGCGAAGAAATCGACCTGAAGCAAACCTATGACGACGATGATGACGTGGTAGGCATTCCGATCCAAATGGATGAAGAAATGGTTGCCGACACCTTAGAGGGCTTTTCTGAAGTAGACGACGAGGGTAACCTCATTGCCGACGAAGACATGGACGATTTCGCCATGGACGATTTCGACGATGATCAAGACCTGAATGAACAATATTAAGGAGGGTGTTTTGATGCAAGCAGAAACCAAAAAAGAATTGGAATTCGAATCCATTAAAATCGGTCTTGCTTCTCCCGAACAGATTCGTAGCTGGTCTTATGGGGAAGTAACCAAACCCGAAACCATCAACTACCGCTCCTTGAAACCGGAGCGGGACGGCTTGTTCTGCGAACGGATCTTTGGACCTACCAAAGACTGGGAGTGCCATTGCGGAAAATATAAACGCATTCGTTACAAAGGTCGTATTTGCGACCGTTGCGGTGTTGAAATCACCCGCGCCAAAGTACGTCGCGAACGCATGGGTACCATCGAATTGGCAGCTCCCGTGTCTCACATTTGGTATTTCAAAGGAATTCCTTCCCGTATGGGGTTAATTTTGGATATTTCCCCTCGTTTGCTGGACCAAGTACTGTATTTTTCCCAATACATTGTTACCGACCCCGGTAACACTCCCTTGGTGAAAAAGCAACTGCTCAACGAAAAACAATACCGTGAAATGGTGGAAAAATACGAAGACGATTTCGAAGCCTTGATGGGTGCCGAAGCAATCCAAAAATTGCTGGCAGAAATCGACTTAGATGCTCTTTCCAAAGAAATTCGCGAAGAATTGGAAGGTGCCACCGGTCAAAAACGGATCAAAGTACTCAAACGGTTAGACGTTGTGGAATCTTTCCGTATGTCGGGCAACCGTCCCGAATGGATGATTTTGGACGTTGTTCCGGTTATTCCTCCCGATTTGCGCCCCATGGTGCAACTGGACGGCGGTCGTTTTGCCACTTCTGACTTGAACGACCTGTATCGCCGTGTTATCAACCGTAACAACCGTTTGAAACGGGTGCTTGAATTGGGTGCTCCCGATATCATTGTCCGCAACGAAAAACGGATGTTGCAAGAAGCGGTGGACGCTTTGATTGAAAACGGTCGTCGCGGTCGTCCCGTAACCGGCCCCAGCAACCGTCCTTTAAAATCCTTGTCCGATATGCTCAAGGGTAAACAAGGTCGTTTCCGTCAAAACTTGTTGGGTAAACGTGTTGACTACTCCGGTCGTTCGGTTATCGTTGTTGGCCCTGAACTTAAAATGTATCAATGCGGTTTGCCCAAAGAAATGGCTTTGGAACTGTTTAAACCTTTTGTTATGAAACGCTTGGTTGAAACCGGTGCCACCGCCAACATTAAGCAAGCCCGCAAAATGATTGAACGTGCCAAAGACGAAGTATGGGATGCTTTGGAAACCGTGATCAAAGATCACCCCGTTCTTCTCAACCGTGCTCCTACCTTGCATAGACTTGGTATCCAAGCATTTGAACCTGTTTTGGTCGAAGGTCGTGCGCTGAAACTGCACCCCTTGGTATGTACCGCGTACAACGCCGACTTTGACGGTGACCAAATGGCTGTTCACGTACCCTTGTCTGCCGAAGCACAAGCCGAAGCTCGTCTTTTGATGCTTGCCGCCAACAACCTGCTTAAACCCTCTGACGGGAAACCGGTTGCCGTTCCCACCCAAGACATGGTTTTGGGTTCTTACTACCTGACCTTGGTACGCGAAGACGAACCCGGTGTGGGCAAAGTGTTCCGTGACCGTGACGAAGCCCGCATGGCATATGACGAAGGGGTTATTGGATTGCATGCTCCCATTAAAGTGCGGTATCATGGCAAAAACCAAGCAGGGGAGTCCATTACCCGCATTCTCAATACCACCATGGGTTATATTATTTTCAACGATTCGATTCCCCAAGATTTGGGCTTTGTTGATCGCTCGGTAGAAGGAAAAGAATTGGATCTGGAAATCAACTTTACCGTTGACGCAAACGGGAAACCCGTAGCCAACAAGGTTGGTAAGAGCAAATTGGGTAAGATTATTGACCGTTGCATTAAGGTGCACGGCACCACCATCACCAGCGAGGTGTTGGACAACATTAAATCCACCGGTTATCATTATTCTACCCGCGGTGCGATTACTGTTGCCGTGTGCGACGCTGTAATTCCTCCCGCCAAGAAGCAAATGATTGCCGACGCCGAAGCAGAAATCGACCAAATCGGTCGTCAGTTCAAACGTGGTTTCATCAGCGACGAAGAACGTCATCGTTTGGTGGTTGACGTTTGGGACAAAACCACCGGCGACGTTTCCAATGCGTTGAAAGACAACTTGGAAGAATATAACCCCATTTACATGATGGCAGACTCCGGTGCTCGTGGTAGCATGAACCAAATCCGTCAGTTGGCCGGTATGCGTGGCTTGATCGCCAACACCTCCGGTCGTACCATTGAAACGCCTATTCGTTCCAACTATCGTGAAGGTTTGAATATTTTGGAATACTTCATTTCTTCTCGTGGTGCTCGTAAAGGTCTGGCCGATACCGCTTTGCGTACCGCTGACTCGGGTTACTTGACTCGTCGTTTGGTTGACGTATCGCAAGAGGTTATTATCCGCGAAGAAGATTGCGGTGCCGATATCGGTATTGAGGTTTACGATATTAAAGAAGGCAAAAACGTGATCGAACCCTTGTCCGAACGTTTGGTTGGCCGCTACTTGATCGAAAACTTCTATCATCCTGAAACCGGCGAATTGGTGATGGACAACCAACACATGATGACCGACGACGACGCCGCTCGTATTGTAGCAACCGGCGTAGAACGTTTGAAAATCCGCTCGGTTCTGAACTGCAAAGCCAAACACGGCGTATGTAAAAAATGCTACGGTGCCAACCTTGCCAACGGCAAATTGGTATCTCAAGGCGAAGCAGTTGGTATTGTTGCCGCTCAGTCCATCGGTGAACCCGGTACCCAGCTGACCATGCGTACCTTCCATACCGGTGGTATCGCATCGGCAGAAGACATCACCCAAGGTTTGCCCCGTGTAGAAGAACTGTTTGAAGCTCGTCGTCCCAAAAAGGCCGCTATCATTGCCGGTATTCCCGGTGTGGTACACATTGGCGAGGTAAAACGTAACTACGAAATCGTGATCACCAATGACGAATTGGCAGACGAACGGAAATATACCATTCCTTACGGCTATCACATTATCGTCGAAGACGGTCAAACCGTAGTAGCAGGTCAATCCTTGACCGAAGGTTCGCTTTATCCCCAAGACGTGTTGGATGCTTGCGGTGTAGAAGCGGTGCAAGACTATATCATCGCTCAGGTACAAAGCGTATATCGTACCCAGGGTGTAGATATCAACGACAAGCACATTGAAGTTATTGTTCGTCAAATGATGAAGAAATATAAGATTCTGGATGCCGGTGACACCGACCTTATGGGCGGTACCTTGGCAGAACGGAGCCGTTACTACATCGAAAACGAAAAACTTCAAGCCCGCATCGAGGCAGGCGAAACCCGTCCCGACGGCTCGCCCTTGCAACCTGCCACCTACGAACCCATGTTGCTTGGTATTTGTAAAGCCGCCTTGGCTTCCGACTCCTTCTTGTCGGCCGCATCCTTCCAAGAAACCGCCAAGGTTCTGACCGATGCCGCTATCAAAGGTAAGATCGACCCGCTGATCGGTCTGAAGGAAAACGTTATTATCGGTAATTTGGTTCCTTCCGGTACCGGTATGAAAAACAACTATCTCGCTTGGGAAGAAGGCGACGGTCAACACGCCACCATTGGTGAAGCGTTTGCCGCTCAATTGGCAGCCGAAGCTGAATACGACCAAATCGATGAGGATGAATCCGAATCCGAAGAGGTAGAAGAATAGTTATCATTTCACCCCAAATTGCACTTGCAGTTTGGGGTGGTTTGTTGTATGAGCGTTTTTGTGGAGTTGATTTAGTAAGTAGTAATTCTACATGCTTGGAAAAACACAATTAATTATTGTAGACCAGTAGTGAAATAAAAATCGTCAAAATAGATAAAAAAAACAGAAAATCACAAAAAACATTGACAAGATTGAAAAACACAAGTATACTGAAATTGTGAATTAAATATTTCACAAATCATATTTTGAAAGAGGTGTTTCTTGTGACAAAAAGAATTGTATCGATGGTGTTAGCGGTGGTTATTGTCTGCTTGTCTATGTGTTGCGGTGTTTCCGCTGAGACGTTAACTCAACGTTATCCAACAGGTTTATTGCCTAGTGAAAGCGGGAAGGTTTCTTCTCTGTTTTCGGTCGATTCTACGTTTATGAAAGGTTACAACGATTTTGTTTTTTCGAAATCAAAAGGAAATGATCGTTCATCACGTGGTGTTTTCCCAGATGAAATTGATTTGAGTACTGATATTTATTTTCCTCCCATTGTTAATCAACGTGGGGCTTCTTGCTCTTCATATTCAACAACATATTATCAGTTTACCTATGCAAAAAACGAATTGTTAGGTACAAATGCCAATAGTACCAATAATCGATGTTCACCTGCTTGGACATATAGTCACCTAAATTATAACGATATGAACCAATTTACTTCGTTTGAGGCGAACTATAATATTTTGAAAACTCTTGGTGCACCGTCATGTGCAGAAGTTCCCATTTCAACAGATTACTATTTTACTAACTGGAGTACAAGCGTTCAAATGAGAAGAAATGCTTTAGAGGTACGTTTGAAAGACTATTATAATAGTTCTATAGATAC
The DNA here is from genome assembly GCA_017556785.1 of Clostridia bacterium. GTDB lineage: Bacteria > Bacillota > Clostridia > Oscillospirales > Acutalibacteraceae > UMGS1484. Next base: position 5,549 of record JAFYMD010000057.1, read on the forward strand.
GGCTTCATCTCCAATCACGAGTTATGATGATAGCGATTTATATACAATCAAATATTTGTTGTGTAATGGATATGTACTTGTTACTTCTACGTTGGTTACTTCTAATGCTTCGAATTATACATATGGTAATTCACCGGAATTTGGTAAAATTGTATATCGTGCATCCAATAGTGGTACAGGACATGCGTTAACAATTGTAGGATATAACGATTGGGTTTGTTTCGATGTGAATGGTAATGGAACTATAGAAGACTGTGAGTACGGAGCGTTTAAGGTTGCAAATTCGTGGGGTGAAGATTGGGGTAATGATGGGTATATTTGGGTGTTATATGATGCGTTGAATTCGGTGTCACAAATACCAACGTTTGATGAATCTGACTTTCCTGGAAACCGAACAGCAATATTTGATTATGGTTTCACAGAAGGAGAAAACGTATTTTATTATATTAATGTTGTTGATACAAAACCAATGTTTTTGGGAGAAATATCAATCAATACTGATGACCGCTCAACGCTTAGTTCGACCTTTATGTATTTATTGAAAGACGAGATGGGCGATGAAACTTCTGTAAGTATTCCATCCCCTTATGGTTATAAAAATGGTTCTATCCCGTACAACGGCCCACTTGTGATTGCTTTTAATAATATCCCAATCGATTCAGTAGATGACGATCGTTCTTTACTCACATATATTAATTTGTTTATTAACAACCAGGTAGATACTGCGACAGTTTCATATCGAATTACTGATAATTTGGGTAATGTAATTTATGAGCATACAAATGGTAATAATGACGAATGGACGATCACGAGAACTGACAGATTAAGTGTGAACAAAAACTTTGTATTATCTCAACGTGGCGATGTTGATTTTGATGGGTTGATTACCAATAGCGATGCGCAACTTGTTTTGGGATATGTCGTTGGCAGTCAAGTTCTTTCTAATGCACAATTATATTTTGCGGATTATACGAAAGACGGCACTGTGAATGCGACAGATGCATTGGAAATCAAAAAAAATTTAACGGCATAAGGGGGATGAAATAATGAAAATCAAAAGGGCAATATTACTGTTATTAGTGATTATGTTGTCTACAGCTTTATCGGTTCAAGGTTCAGCCGATTTCTCTTCATCACTTTCCGTATCTTTTACAGCCGATAGCGCCTTGAAATTGTTGCAAACTGTTGTGGGGAAACACCCCACATTAACACAACAAGAAGAATTTTTTGCAGATTTAAACCAAAACGGAACAATAGATGCCGCCGACGCTTTACATGTGCTAAAAATTGTAGTGGGAAAAGAAAACGAACCAACCCCTGCGATTCTACAATCTGAATTGCTGGGTGTATCAACCGCCCCCGCTGTTCGATTCAACAAAATAATTGGATATCATGACACAACTACGGTTTCTCAATCCTTCGACCAAAGCCGAGGATTTTTGTCGTATTGGTTTGACGACAACAGCGAACAAATTCGATGGATGCAAGAAATGGTGTCGCAAGAATTTTATAACAAAAACTCATTGCTGATATGGATTGACGTTACTATGCATCCAACTTCAATTGACGAGGTAACCGTACAACAAATGGGGTATGAAATCTATCTTTCTGCCGAGGGTGCGGCTTTGTCGGAATCAGCAGGGATTCGCGTTGTTTTGGTTGCGGTTCCTAAAACACAGGCAACCGAGTTACGGGTAGGATTTGAACGGATCCATGAATCGGCAGGCATTAGCGTGCAATACTTTAATGCAATTGCGCCGCATTTGCAACCGAATTCCGATTCGACCACGGTGATTACGGATGAAAAGATGCTAAAGCAATATATTCAAGGTTTGTTGCAAGGAAACGACTTAGAATACTACGCCGGGAATCATGAAGAACTACTTCTTCCCGGTATGGCGCATCGCTTTGTACCCGGTTTTTTTGATAAGTACTTTACCATCGTTTGCCGTGAGCCCGGACCGCGTTCCCCGTTGGGATACGATATTGCGGAACAACAAAACCAGAATATAGTGCTGAACTCATATAAACTTTTGCCTAATGCGACCGATGAACAATTGGGTGGTATCATATCGGGCGATGAACTGGTATTTATTGATGTTCCACTGTCTGAAATGAGCCCTTTGGCATATACTGTAACTATTAACGATCCCGTTCAATTAACCGAATAATCCACTTTTCACCCCAAATTGCACTTGCAGTTTGGGGTGGTTTTCTATATAATGGGATTAAATCAACAACCCAAAGGGGGATTTACTATGATTGCCAACATTTTACAGTTTGGCGGTATGGCTGACGGGATAACCGACAACACCGCTGCTTTTGAAAAAGCCGTGGAAGCCTGCGTTTTGGCAGGTGGCGGCAAAGTGTACGTGCCGTCCGGTAAATACGTCAGTGGTACCATTGAACTCAAATCCAACGTGTTTTTGGAACTGGAAGCAGGTGCCGAAATCTTGGCAAGCTACGATTTTTCTCTGTTTAAACCCACTAAACGTGGTAGCGCTTGGATGGGCCGTTCCGCCCTGCTGGTGAACCCCAAGTTAGAAGCTGACGTAGCTTCCCGTGTGAATCCCTGCAAAGCGTTGATCATGGCAGAAGATGCTCACCACGTGGGCGTGATTGGCTTTGGCACGCTGGACGGTCGACGGGAAAGCGGCAAAACTCCAAAAGAGGCAGGAAGCCCCTATTTGGTGGTCTTTTCCAATTGTACCGACGTGTTTTTAGAGGACGTAACCATGACCCGTCCCGGTTCCTTTACCAACTATTTGCTTAATTGTAAAAAGGTTACCATTCGGGGGCTGCACATTGATTCCACAGGTACCGCGTGCGGAGATGGTATTGACTTCGACGGCGGACAAGACGTGACCATTTCCGATTGTATCATCGACGCAGGGGACGACGGTATTGGGCTCAAAACTCTCACCCCAAGCGAACCGTGTGAACGGTTTACCATTACAAACTGCAATATCCGCTCGAAATATTGGGGATGCATTCGCATTGGCCCCGAAACCGCCGCCGATTATCGGTTTATTACCGTTTCCAATTGCGTGTTTCACGACAGCAACGACGGCATTAAACTCCAACTGTGTGAAGATAAGGTGTTCGAGGACTTTGTTTTTTCCAATATTACCATGGATCGTGTTACCCGCCCGTTTTTTATTACCAATACCCATTATCCCTTTAGCATTTATTCCCACGGCAGTCGACCTGCTTGCGGTGCTATGCGGCGGATCTTGTTTAACAATATTACCGCCGTATTAACCGAGCGGCGCAACGTGGAAGGGGTAGGCCCTTACACGCCTTATAGTGGTTGCTTGTTGTATTCTTTGCCCGACGGGGTGATTGAAGACGTAACCTTTTCCCATATTCGTTTGGCTTGTCTTGGTGGCGGCACAAAAGAAGACGGACAAAAAACCGACCAACCCGATTTGTTGGATTACGTGGGATTTTATCCCGAATCCTGCTTGCAATTCGGAACACCGCCTGCCGCCGCCTTTACCTTGCGAAATGCCAAAAACATTCGTTTCAACGACTTTTCCATTACTTGTAAGCAACCCGATGGACGGTGTGCCTTTGCCGCCGAAAACGTAGCCGATTTGGCCTTGGAGCAGGTACGAGTGCAAAATGTGAGCGGTTTGTTGCGGCATCACCGCTGTGACAACTTGTCGGTACAAAACAGTAGGGGAGAACTTGTTTCGTTTACCCCCGAACAAGTCGCGGCGTATGATACTGCCAAAACCAACGCCGCTTGTATGGAACAAACCATAAACGACATCACCCGATTGATCGATCACACCCAAGGGACTCCTGTGGTATTTGACGGAGAACAAGGGTTAACCTTACCTGCCAATCAAGGAGGAGTATTGGTATTGCCTATGATCGACGGCTGCGTTGCCGTTACGGTAGACGGACAGCCTGTTGCTGCTTACAACCCCTTACCCGAATACCAATGCAAAACCATGTTTGCTTGTACCGTTGAGAAACAAAAACAAGAAGCCTTGTTGGCGGTGCATTTTACGGTTCAAGCAAGTGTGGATAAAATCATCGCCCGTTTCTATAGAGAGGCATAAACGGTAGAAGTCGAATTTGTCCGTATAATTATGGAAACAGCCACCTTTTCCCGTGAAAAAAAGTCGATTATATCCTTGCAATTGTATTGTGAATGTGATAGTATTAAAATGCAGTTTTATTACAAATAAAGAAAGCCTACCGTAAGGAGGAAACCAAGTTGAAAAAAATACTTAGTTTATTATTGGCCTTGCTTTTGCTCAGCAGTATGTGGGTTACCGCAGAGGAAACCACGGTTTACGGCGACGTAACCGGCGATGGTTTGGCAAACGCTACCGACGCGTTGGAAATTCTTAAGTACGTGGTCGGCAAAATTTCTCTCGGTGACGCTCAAAGAGTTGTCGGGAACGTAAACGGCGACGACAAAGTGAATGCCGAAGATGCGTTGCAGGTTTTGCAACACGTGGTTGGTAAACGTCCTTTGTTTGACGTGGAATTGTATGCAGACGTTGACGGGTTGGAATCTCTGAAAAGTTACAAAACCGACGTTTCTGCCTTTGATTACGAATACCCTGTAACTTTAACCCAAATCGGCTATGGTTACGACGGAAAATATGACGTAGACGTACCTTGTATTTTGGGCTATGCTTCTGCCAGCCATAGCGGCAACGGAAAGCCTTATTGGTCTATGTGGGCAAACAAGTTTGACTACGGCAAAGACGTGGTACGTGGAATTATGGTTCCCGTTAACCGCGACGGTGTTTCAAAAGTGAAAGATGAAAACGGAAACCAGCTCTATGACGATAAAGGCAATGCGGTCGTAATTGGTGAATATCGCAAAAAGCATCCCGAACGGGGCATGAAAGACGTTCAGACCGATTATAACGGCAATTATATGGATCATCCCACCGAGGATTACTATATGGTGCCCACCGAATCCTATATCGAGTACAAGTGGCAAATGTTAAAGAGTCATTTGGATACCGGTATGGTAGACATTATTGCTTTGGAAGAACCGGAATTCAGAAACCAAGCAGGTTATTCGGAAGGGTTTCAAGAAGAATACGAAAAATATTACGGCGAAGAATTTGACCCGTATTACGATATGACTCCCGAAGGCATGTATAAAAACCAATACTTCAAAGCCTATTTGTTCTATCACGCCTTTGACGTGCTTTCTTCTCGTGTTAAGGAAAATTATCCCGGTGTAGAAGTTTACGTGGCAAGTCACTGCACCCTCAACTATGCCAAACACAACATTAACAGTTGTTTGGGTATGATTTG
>JAFYMD010000058.1 GCA_017556785.1 Clostridia bacterium
ATGGTGACTTGAACCACGATTTATGAAGGCGGATTTTCGCCCTACCGTCGTCAAAATGCTCGTTAATACATACAGTATTGCCTGCGCTTTTTCCTCGGTAAGTCCAAAATCCTCACTTCATAAATTCTTCGACCGATAACGGATGAGTTTTTGTGTTGATTGTGGGTTGTTTCGACGCGCGCGAGCTGTCGCTCTCGCAAGGAGAAAGAAGCCGCAAGCACCGAAAAATCATGCGTTTCGGCGGGTTCAAGTTACTATGACTTGGCTAAAAGGGGGAATGAGGATGCGAGCCCATCATTTTAAAGAAAAACGTCCCATGATCATGGTGGGGGTGGACAAACTGCTGTGTACCGAAACCCAACCGCGACGGTATTTCGATCCTGCCGAGTTGGCCAATTTATGCGACAGTATACGGCAAAACGGAATTTTACAACCGCTTACGGTACGCAAGACCCCAAACGGATATTTTCTGATTTCGGGGGAACGACGATTGCGTGCCGCCAAAATGGCGGGATTCAAAAAGGTTCCCTGCGTGGTGGTCAACACGGGAGAAGCGGCCGCCGCCATTATGGCATTGGTGGAAAATTTGCAACGACAAGACCTGCATTTTCTGGAAGAAGCGGTGGCAATCGAACGGTTATTGCGGGTGTATCATTTGACCCAAGAAGATGCCGCCGCTCGTTTGGGTATGGCATCGTCTACCGTAAGCAATAAACTGCGGTTGCTCCATTTAACCCCTTGGCAACGGGAGCGGATTGTTGCCGCCAATTTGTCGGAACGTCATGCCAGAGCGTTGCTGAAATTGCCGCCCGATCAGCGGGACGATTTGTTGCTTCGGATCATAGCCAAGCCCATGACGGTCGCTCAAACCGAGCAGGTTATTGACGCTATGCTTGACAAAGAGACCAACGCAAAACAGCCGCAACCCTGTCGCAAGGGGGCGGTGGCAGACGTGCGATTGTTTGCCAACACCATAAGCAAAGCGGTAACGGCGATTCAGCGGTTGGGGGCCGATGCCAAAAGCGAAAAAACCGAAACCGACGGGTATATTCAGTACCGCATTACCATACCAAAACCAATTCCCGAGGAAAAAACAGAGCCCTTGGCAGAACAATTGAAACTTTTTGTATAAACCCATCGTAACGCTCCCATGCTAAAAGGGAAAGGAGCGTTGCCGTTATGAAACAATGGATCAAAAACAACATAGTCATTTTACGCACCGCCTTGATTTGGGGCGTGGTCATTACTTTGATTTTACAAATCACGGTGCTCAGTCATCAATGCTACGGAATTCGTCATGAGGTGTTGCGATTGCATATTTTGGCCAATTCCGATTCCGAGGCTGACCAGTCGGTCAAGATTGCGGTGCGAGATGCCCTGCTCAAAAGCTCGGCTCCCTTGTTGCAAGGAGCAAACAGCCGACAGGAGTTGCTAGCGATTGCCGAGCAAAGTATGACACAATTGCAAACCGTGGCGCAACAAACGGTAAAAGCGGCGGGATACGACTATCCCGTGACCTGTCACTTGGCCGACACCTATTTCGAAACCCGTACCTATGACAAGGTAACCTTGCCCGCGGGAACCTACACCGCCGTGCAGGTGGTGCTTGGGGAGGGGAAAGGGAAAAATTGGTGGTGCGTCATGTTTCCTTCGTTGTGTTTGCCTGCCGCTACCCAGCCGGTGGAGAAGGTGTTAACACCGGGACAAACCGAGTTGGTGGAGGGCGGCAGTCGGTATAAGGTGAAGTTTAAGGTGGTGGAATGGTTCCAATCGGTGTGGCACAGTTGCCGCAGTTGGTTTTAGCACGGGGAAAACCGAATGAATACGGGCGATTTTTCTTTTGAAATTTCCTCTTGCAAAACGGCAGGGGGTATGCTATAATGTCTTGGCAATTGAAAAATGCGCCCGTAGCTCAGCTGGATAGAGCGTTAGACTCCGACTCTAAAGGCCGCTGGTTCGAATCCAGTCGGGCGTACCATGAAAAAAGTCACTTTTGTCTACCGACAAAGGTGACTTTTTTCACTGATATCCGTTCCTGTCGGGACGGGTGATATATCTTCGATATGATATCGCTCTATGAGCGATGATATATGCCTTCGGCATATGAAGGAACGGATATTATATCATATTCGCAATGCAAATATATCATACGGCAGAGCCGTATATCATATCGCGTCAGCGATATATCATTGAAAAGTGCAACTTTTTATGATATGATTCCTTTGAGAGAAGGTGCTTTTATGTCCGAAAATAAATTACTGGACTTGTCTTTTGAATTTGCGGTTGCAATCGTTAATCTGGTTGACGGTGTAACTGCACCGAAAAGTTCTTATATGACCGATCAGTTAGCAAGAGCAGGTACATCCGTTGGTGCTAATATCCATGAGGCACAATACGCACAAAGCAAAAAAGATTTTGTTGCAAAATTGGAGATTGCTCTCAAGGAATCCAATGAAACAAGTTATTGGTTGAAACTGATGTATGAAACCAAAAGAATTGATGTAGCAACATATCAATACACAGAAAAACTTTGCGGCAATATCCGCAGACTTTTGATTGCATCCTGCAGAACCGCAAAGGAGACCGTGAAATGATTGTTGATGTGATTGATCACTATGATCGTTTAATAGATGAGGGTCAAGACCCGGTAAATGATTCGTTGGAATTGCAAGCATATATGAACAAATGGGATGGAGAAACTTTTATAAAACTCCTTGAACTTGATAAGTCAAAAAAAGTTTTGGAAATCGGATGTGGTACAGGCAGATTGGCTGTTCGTGTAGCTTCGCATGTGCATTCCTTCTACGGTATCGATGCGTCACCCAAAACAATCGAAATCGCAAAATCGAATTTATATGAGTTTCATGTTGAACTGATCTGCGATGACTTTTTGGCATACCAATTTGCCGAGCAATTTGATTTGATTTATTCTTCACTTACTTTTATGCACATTCAAAACAAACGTAGCGCCATTGAAAAGGTTTACAACTGCCTTACAAAGAACGGTATTTGTGTTCTTTCTCTTGATAAAAATCAGAACAGTATACCAGACTATGGCACTCGGCAAGTGAGGATCTATCCGGATGATCCCGAAGAAATAATGAGTATTTTTCTAAAATGCGGATTTTGTGAGATTGAAAAATACGAAATTGATCACGCTTATTTAATCAAAGCGAAACGAAAATAGAATACTTTGGCATACTTTTACCCGATTTCTGCTCTGTTTGGTTACTCTTTCGCAACAAAAAACGCACCTTTGTCCAACCGACAAGGGTGCGTTTTTGCGTGATGCTTCCCTTGGTTATTCCCAAAATCCCGGTAAATATTGAAAAACACAGCAATTTGTGATACAATGCAACAAAAGGAGGAGAACAGAATGAAATCTTCGATTTGTATAGGACTGCTTTGTTTTTTGTTGATGATAACGGTTGGTCTGTCGGGATGTGCAGACAGTCAATCTGCCTTACGGGAAAACGAAGTCGATTCTTCTGTCTCGACACAAAATTCTTCTTCAACACAAAATTCCTCTTCGGCAAACAACTCGTCGCACGCTTCATCTGACCCATTCCACAACAAGGTGGTGGCGCCCACTTCGGCTATGCTGCAGACCATTCGTTTGGAGTTTCATCGCTTGGTCAACGAGGAGCGGGTGAGCATGGGCAGACAAGCGCTTTTGCTCAGCGATCATTTGACGCAGGCGACCGAAATTCGTGCGGTGGAGTGCTTTGAATTGTTTGAACATACCCGTCCCGACGGTACCGGCTTTGAAACGGTGCTGGCACAGGTGGCATATGACTACCGTACGGCGGGAGAAAATATTTGCTACACCTCCAACTACGGCGATGGATATATTACCGAAGAAAATATTTTTGTGGGAACCGAGGAACAACTGCGGGAGGTTGCCCATATTTTATTCACTTGCTTTAAAAACAGTCCCTCTCATTACGAAAACATGTTGACACCGGAATTTGCCGAGCACGGAATCGGTCTTGCGGCGCAGACCGATTTCCAAAAAAATATCGTGTATTTTACCTGTTGCAATATTTTTGCCACCCAAAAATAGCCATTGACTTTGAAAAATGATGGCAGTATAATGTGTGTGAAGGGAGTGTTTGTTATGAACAAACGTTTAATTGCTGTTTTCTTAAGCATAATCATGCTTATTGCCTTTACTTTTGCGGGGTGCAGTACCGATTCGACCGACACGCCCGCACAAAGCACCGCCGCCGTTGCGGCAACTCCGCGCCAACAATTTTTGGACGGTTTGGAAAAAGCCATGACCAAAACCTTGGGTGCACGGGTATTTGCTTCCCAAGACATGAAAGCTGCCGTAGAAATGAAGTTGAATCAACTCAGCGTGGGCGGTAACGATATTTTGGGCGGTTCTCCCATGAACGTGACCATGAATACCGCTTACGATGCGGACAGCGATTTGAGTCAGATCAGACTTGACCTGTCGGTGCTGTCGCAACAGTTTAGCGGGGAATTGGTTTGCAACGACCAAGCCGTATATATTACCGATCTGTTGGGCCTTAACGACAAACCCATTGCCTTGGATCTTTCGCTGTTGACCGATTTAATGGCACAGCAAGATCCCTCTGAATTTAATCAGCAAGATGCCCAACAAATGACCGAAGTGCTCAACGCATTGACCGAATTTATGGGTACTTTGGAGCAAGAATTGGAAACCATCATCGGTACGGCCATTCCCGATTCGGCCTTTGTGACCGAAACCAAGGATTGTACCGTGGGCGGCACCGCTTTGAAAGGGGCAACCGTCATTACCGTGACGGTGGATGCCAACATGCTGGCCGACATTTTGTCCCAAGTGTTGGCGTTGGCACAAGAAAATCAATTTTTCAAAATGTTCTTGGTTCCCGGTAGCGGGGATCCTCACGCTTATAAAGAAGAATTCTTAAAAACAATCGGGAACTACACCCTTACTTTGGTGAACACCATGGCTGACGGTGCTACCGTAGGGTTGGATGCTACCGTGGCAGATGGCAATGGTGATGCCACGTTTAGTTTTAACGGATATATGCTGCCTGATTCGTTTTTGTTCAAGGCCGAAATGGGTGCCAACGGATTTGAATTTTCGGGCAAGCAAGAGGCAAGCGGCAACGTAACCGCTCAACTGACTGTGACCGAAAACGGAAATACCACCACCCCCGTACAGGTCAATGGTAAAAAACAAGGAGATAAAGTGGTAGGCGTTTTAACGGTGAGCGAGGGTTCTCAAACCGTAGGAATCGATTTCGGTTTGGTGGCAACCGACACCACCTTTGAATTGGAAATCACCAAAATTGCCGTTGCCGGGTCTGAATTGCCTTTGAACGTTACCGTTGCCGTGCGTACCGAAGGCAACAAGGAATCGGTGGAACTGCAATGGAAGATGTCGATTCCCGGTACGCTCGATCTTGATTTGTCGGCTACCGCTCAAGTGGAATACACCGACGTAACGGTTGCTCCCGTGACCGATTCCGTTCCCTTTGACCAAGTGGACTTTTTGACTTTGGGAACCAAGTTGTTGGAAAAATATCCCGGTTTGGCAGATGTTGTTTCGGGCATGGTACAAGATGCCATGGGTGACATGGGAGATCTGTATGACATTCCCTTGGACGAGATGGAAGATCTGTATGAAGATTACGACATGGAAGAGTTAGAAGACCTGTATAACCAACTGTACAACATGGATGAATCCTACGATTACGGGGAATTGTCCGATTTTATGGATATGGTCGTTTGATAAAAAATACGAGGGAAAAGGCTAAGCATTTGCTTAGCCTTTTTTGCTTGTTTAGGTCGAAAAAATCCATCGTTGTAACAAAACAAAACTATATAAGCAAATCCTTTGGTAAGTAACGAGTCGAAAATCTCCTTGAAAAATAGGGGCGCGTATGGTATTATTTTTATGGAACAAACTATATGAAATCAACGGAGGGCGTGTTATGAAATTTTGTCAGAGAATTTTATCCCAAATCCTGGTGATTGCTTTGTTGTTCACCGGCTTGTTGTCCGGTGGAATCGTACAAGGAGCAACTGCGTTTACCGCCAACACCGACGTTGGCAGTAGCCTTACCCACCTTGCGCTGGAAGGCGCCACAAGCGATGCCAACTATTCCAACTTCCGTAAAATCGCACAAAAGTTCGTGCCCGCCGAAACCAACGTGAGCGGGGCGAAACTTGCCTTAAATCTCACCGCCGGTACCGCAACGGTGCATTTGGAACTGCGTTCTTCTCTTACCGGTACCGCCATTGCTTCGGCCAATACTAACATTACGTCCAAAGGAAATGGCATGAATTGGTATGACGTTTCTTTGGGCAAAAACGTTACCGTAACCGCCGGTACCGCCTATTATTTTGTGTATTGGTTGACCGCTCGTACCGCCTCGTCGGTATGTGTGGTAGGTGGGAAGCTGACCAGCGGCGTGTCCGAAAACCCTGCCTATTTTTGGAAAGTGTCGGCCGACGCTTCTCCCAACTACGTGGCACAAGGGTGTATGGTTGGATTTGAGGTAATTACCGCCTCGTATATTCCCGACCCCTTTGAAAGTTACACCGCCGCCACGCAAACCATTAGCCATCTTGCCTTACACGGAGCAACTTCGTCTGACAGCAACTACGGGAACTATGCCTACATTGGTCAAGAGTTTGTTCCCGCAGGCAATCACGTGGCAGGCGCCAAGGTGGCGCTTAATCTGACGCAAGGCAAAGCCACCGCCAAAATTGAAATTCGCTCTACGGTAAACGGCGCGGCTTTGGCTTCCAATACCGTAGCCATTACCAGCCAAGGGAACGGCAAATATTGGTATACCCTGAATTTGGGGAAAACCTTGACCGTGACCCCCAAACAACCCTATTATTTGGTGTATTATCTCACCGCCCGCGATTCCGGTAGTTTGTGTGTGGTATACGGGGCCGACGTAGGGGCAGGCAATGCAATGCATCCCGGCTATTCTATGAAACTGAAAAGCGGTGGGCCCACCGACCTGACCGCAGGCAACAAAAACGTAATTTACGGTTTTGAAATGCTGACCGACGATGATTTTGCGGGGCCCGTTACCGACCAAATTGCCGCTTTGCCCTCTACCATTACCCTTTCTCATAAATCCAAGGTAACCGCCGCTCGCACGGCTTACAATGCCCTAACCTCTACCCAAAAAGCCTTGGTAACCAACCTTTCCAAACTCACCGCGGCTGAATCTACCATTGCGCAGTTAGAGCAAGCCCAAGCCGATGAAGAAGCCGCCCAAGCGGTTATCGACAAAATCGCCGCTTTGCCCTCTACTATTACTCTTTCTCATAAATCCAAGGTAACCGCCGCTCGCACGGCTTACAATGCCTTGACCTCTACCCAAAAATCTTTGGTTACCAATCTTTCCAAACTCACCTCTGCCGAAACCAAGATTAAAAATTTAGAAGCCGCCCAAGTGGTTATTGACCAAATCAATGCCCTGCCTACCACCATTACGCTGGATTCCAAATCTGCCGTAACTGCGGCTCGTTCGGCTTACAGCGCCCTTACCTCTACCCAAAAGGGTATGGTAACCAACCTGTCTACTCTGACCGCCGCCGAAACCAAAATTACCAACTTAGAAGCCGCCAAAGTGGTTACCGACCAAATCGCCGCTTTGCCTTCTACCATTACTCTTTCTCATAAATCCAAGGTAACCGCCGCTCGCACGGCTTATGAAGCTTTGACCGATACCCAAAAAGGCATGGTAACCAACCTGGATAAATTGGTTACTGCCGAAGCCATTATCAACTCGTTGGAAGAAGATTCCTTAAACAAAGCCGCCGCCAAAGAGGTGCAAGATTTGATTGCGGCTTTGCCTTCCACCGTAACCTTGAGCCACGAAAGTCAAGTTACCGCCGCCCGTTATGCCTACAACGGCCTAACCGATACCCAACGGAGCTTGGTAACCAACCTTTCTAAACTCACCACCGCCGAAACCCGTATCGCTAACTTGAAAAAGGCACAAGCGGTTATTGATCAAATTGCCGCTTTGCCTTCTACCATTAAACTCACCAACAAATCGGCAGTTGAAGCCGCCCGCACGGCATACAACGCCCTTACTTCTACCCAAAAAGGCATGGTGACTAACCTTTCCAAACTCACCGCCGCCGAATCTACCATTGCACAGTTGGAACAAGCCGAGGCGGACAAAGCGGTTGCCCAAGTGGTTATCAACCAAATTGCAGCCTTGCCCGCTACCATTACCCTTTCGCACAAATCGGCAGTAGAGGCCGCCCGCAAGGCTTACAACGGTTTGACCGATGCCCAAAAGGCTTACGTAACCAATTTGAGCAAACTGACCTCCGCCGAAACCGCTCTTGCCAAATTGGAACAAGCCGCCGCCGATCAAGCCGCCGCCAAATTGGTGCAAGACATGATCGCCGCCCTGCCCGCCACCATTACCCTTTCCAACCAATCGGCGGTAGCGGCCGCTCGCAAGGCCTATACCGCTTTGACCGATGTCCAAAAAGCGCTGGTTACCAATCTTTCGAAATTGACCGCCGCCGAAAAGGTCATTGCCAATATGACGACGGCGCAAACGGTGATGGATCAAATTGCCGCCTTGCCGCTGAACATTGCCTTGAGCCACGAAGCGGACGTTGTTGCGGTACGCAAGGCTTATAACGGATTGACCGACACCCAAAAAGGGTACGTGACCAACCTTGCCAAATTGACCGCCGCCGAGGAGACCCTTGCCAACCAAAAAGCCGCCAAAGCGGTGGACGATCAAATCGCCGCATTGCCTTCCAAAATTACCTTGTCTCACCAATCGGCGGTAGAAGCCGCTCGCAAGGCCTACACCGATTTGACCAACGATCAAAAGGATTTGGTTACCAAGTTGGATATTCTCACCGCCGCCGAGCGGACCATTATGGACTGCCAAATCGCCCAGGTAACCATCGACACGATTAACGCTTTGCCCGACCCCATCACTTATATTGATGAGTGGGATGTAATCGCCGCCCGCGAGTTGTACGAAAGTTTAACCGATGCACAAAAAGCGCTGGTTACCAATTTGAAAAAATTGGTGGCCGCCGAAGCGGTGATTGCCGACTATAAGGCCGCCGATGCCGTTGTGGTTATGTTGTATAGCCTGCCTTATCCTCTTGCATTAAAAGACGAGGCGACGGTGGTATCGATCCGCAAGGCTTACAACGCTTTGACCGACACCCAAAAACCATTGGTGGAAAACTACGTGCTTTTAACCGATGCCGAAGCCACCATTGCCCGTTTGAAAGCGGAGAATAACCAATCTGAAAAAGACCAAGCCGCCGCCAAAGCGGTAGCCGACCAAATCGATGCCTTGAACGTGCAAAGTTTGAAGGATGAAGCCGCCGTGGTGGCCGCCCGTGAAGCATACGATGCTTTGACCGATGCTCAAAAGGGGTACGTTACCAACTTGGACAAATTGGTAGCCGCCGAAAACGCGATTGCCACCTTGAAAGCCGCGGCAGAACAAGACGCCGCCGACCAAGCCGCCGCCAAGGCAGTTGCTGACCAAATCAATGTACTTAACGTGCAAAGTTTGGGGGACGAAGCCGCCGTGGTGGCCGCCCGTGAAGCATACGATGCTTTGACC
>JAFYMD010000059.1 GCA_017556785.1 Clostridia bacterium
GATTGTTGATACGCATTCTTTTCAATCACACGCACATCGGTACAAGTGCCGTCAGACAAAATGGGAGTATCGGTACTGTTGATAAACACGTAAGAATCCCCAATGTCGGCTTGGTCTTCCAAAAAAATGCAGTTTTCTACCTTGCGTTCACCACTTACCAAGGTAACCCGACCGTTTTGATCGGCTTGCAATGACAAAATACCGTTGGTAATGGTAGGAATGTCATCGGTTTTGGTGGTAGAAAATGCAATTTTCCCTTCTACGCTACGAATGATGAATGTCTTAAAAGCATAGGGTGCTACTTCACCCACATCGATATAAGCTTCGTACTCTTTAACCTCTTTGGTACCGGGCAGGTTGATGGGACTGAACACATCAAACTGCTCTATGGTCATGTTGGTCACCGCAAAGGGTACGGCATTGCCGTTGGCATCTTCAATCATAAAGTTATCAAATCCATCGTCCACGCTAAAGGGCATAGCAACCTTTACCGCACCCTTCACCGGCACAGACAAGGTGTTGGCAACGGTCAGCAGATATTCCTCTGCTTTGCCGCTTTGCAACATTGCCATATGGTCGGCGGCTTGCTGCATACCACGTTTCATCAATTCGTTGCCGAATTCCATGATTTCTTCATATCGATTTGCCATATGGGCATGAATTTCGTCTCGACTGCAACCGCAAATGGAGTCATGGGGATGATTGCGAAGCAAATTTTTCCAAGTATAGCGGAAATGGTCACGAGAGGTAACCCCTTTCATGCCACTCCGTTCCATCATGGCATATAAGGGTTCCAGACGATTTTCCAACATAACTTGAGCTTCTACGTTGGCAACTTTTAAGTAATGACGGGAAGACAGCGTACCTTTAAGCAGTTCCCAGTCATGGCCGTGACGCAATTCACCCTTGTGGGTATACAATTCTACGTTGTTGTCGGCAATATATTCTTTCACGTCGGCAATATAATCGTCAAAATTATATTGCATAATCGCCTTGCCTTCGGGCAGACGTTCTTGCAGGCCGTCTAATACCTCAAGCAGGTCGGGTTGAGCTTCCAAATGGTCTACCCCGTTCATCAAAAGCAGATAAGGTGTGAGGGTAAACTCGTTGTTAAAGGTTTGTTCAATCGATTCCAAATACCGCAAAGACAAATCCAAATTGGCAGGGAACCGTTGGGCGTTGTTATACCAATGGCGCATATGAATTGCCAACACTTTAGAGCCGTCGGCACCTTCCCACACAAATTCGGTGGGCGAAGGTTTACGGTTCAATCCTCCTTCGGCATTGCGTACGTAATCGCTGAAACCGCGACCGAACACAAAGTTGTCAACGCCAAAATTGTTCAAAATTTGAGGCAATTGGGAAATGTTCCCAAATTGGTCGGGGGCATAGCCGATTTCTCCGCGACCGCCAAATTCGGTACACAGTTTGTCCCCTTCAATCAAGTTACGAACGGTGGCTTCACCGCTGGTAAGGTAAAAGTCGTTTTGCAAATACCAAGGACCAATCATAATGCGACGATTGGTAATCATGGTTTTGAGCAATTCTTTCTTTTCGGGACGAACTGCCAAATAGTCCTCTAACACCACCGTTTGGGCATCCATATGAAACACAAATTCGGGATGTTCTTCTAAGATGATCAACAAACGATCAAACAAATCCACCAAGCGGTGACGGAAAATCTCTAAAGGAGAGTACCATTCACGGTCCCAGTGGGTATGAGAAATAACGCAAAAAACCTTTTGATTTTGTTTCATAACCATCATCCTCCGATGATAAAAATTTAAAAAATAACAAAAAATCCGCACCGACCGCAAAATGCGACAGTTACGGATCATTTATCCAGTTTAAATAGTGTCATAAAAGCCATGGGGCACACCGCCTACGTGGTTTTATAAATAACTGCGAATCACCGCTGCCACTCGTCCCAAAAGAATGACGTTACGACTGACAATGGGTTCATAAGCAGGATTTTCCGGTTGCAACACAACCTTGTCACGGTAACGGAAAAATCGTTTTACCGTAGCCTCGCCATCTAACATAGCCACTACGATTTCCCCGTTGTTGGCATCAGCCGTCTGATGACAAATTACCAAATCACCATCCAAAATTCCGGCGTTTTTCATACTGTCCCCCACTACGCGCAAAGCAAAGGTTTCCCCTTCTCGGCTCATATGGGCAGGCAGAGGAATATAATCTTCAATAAGTTCCACCGCCGTAATAGGAACCCCTGCAGTCACCCGTCCAACTACGGGCACCATAGCTGCGGGTTGATGTTGCACGCTAGCCGAACGAGATTGACCTTCTTTTCGAACAATACGGCCTTCCTGCTCTAATAAAAGGAGATGTTTATGGACACAAGACGTAGATTTGATCCCGCAAGCAGATGCAATCTCCCGCACAGTGGGAAATGTGTTCCCCGCACAGTGTTGTAAATATGCATAAATCTTTTCGTGGGTATCGTGACCGCTACGTGCCATAAACATCCCTCGCTTAATTTAAATTATAATTGTTCTGCCACCAAACCCGGAACAGCTTTTAGCAATTCTTCCAATTTGGCAACGTCAGATCCGCCTGCCATGGCGCTATCAGGACGTCCGCCGCCTTTACCACCTACAATAGCAGCAGCAGCACATACCAAGTTGCCTGCGTGAGCTCCCTTGGCAACAGCATCTTTTCCGCAAGCACAGCACAAGGTTACTTTGCCGTCTTTCACCATAAGGAGCAAGGCAACTACGTTAGCGTCGGTGTCTCTTGCTTTGTCACAAGCTGTACGCAAAGCGTTGGCGTCGTCTACCTCTAACACACCGACAACCACTTTCACACCGTTAACTTCGGTCCCGTTTGCCAAAACACTATCTAATTGGCCACCCGCCAATTGACCTTGCAACCGTTCAATTTCACGGTCTTTTTCTTTGAGTTCGGCGGTTACAGACTTAGCTTTTTCAGCAATGGCTTTTACGTCGGCACTGCATTTGAGCACACCGGCAACTTGTTTTACACCGCTGCCCAATTCTTCTAACAATTCCATTACCTTGGCACCGGTTACAGCCTCGATACGGCGAACCCCTGCGGCAACCGAAGATTCGGACACCACGTGGAACAAGCCGATGCGAGAAGTATTGGTCACGTGAGTACCGCCGCAGAATTCAATAGAAACATCGCCGCTGCGTACCACACGAACTACGTCACCGTATTTTTCGCCAAACAGAGCCATAGCGCCCAATTTTTTGGCTTCTTCAATGGGCATTTCGTCTACCAAAACATCCATAGCATTCAAAATATACGAATTAACCAAGCGTTCTACCTTTTGCAATTCTTCTTCGGCCAAGGCAGAAAAATGGGTAAAGTCAAACCGCATACGGTCTTTGTCTACCATTTGACCGGCTTGTTGGACATGAGTACCCAACACTTCACGCAGGGCAGCTTGCAACAAGTGAGCGGCGGTATGGTTACGGGCAGTAGCATTGCGAGAGCAAGAGCAAACTTTAAGAGTAGCGGTTTGACCTACTTGCAATTCCCCTGCGGTAACAACACCGCTATGAAGATAAATACCATCGTGATTTTTGGTGGTATTGGTTACTTTAAAGGTAGCATCGCCCACGGTGATTTTACCGCGGTCACCTGCTTGACCACCGCTTTCACCATAGAACGGAGTCACGTTAGCGGCAATCACACCTTCTTTACCTTCGGTCAGCACGCCCGCTTTTTCCCCTTCGGCAACAATAGCCAAAATTTCGCCGTCGGTGCAAAGGGTTTGGTAACCAACAAATTGGGTAGCGGGCAGACCTTCAAAGGGATTTTCACCGCCCGCCCAAGCATCGGCACCTGCGTTTTGACGAGCGTCACGAGCACGTTTGCGTTGTTCTTGCATTAAGGTGGTGAAGGCTTGTTCGTCTACGGTGATTCCTTGTTCTTCGGCAATATCTTTGGTCAGGTCAAGGGGGAACCCGTAGGTGTCATACAGACGGAAGGCATCTTCGCCCGAAATCTTGCCGTCTTTGGCTTCTGCAATCAATTCATTTACCATTTGCAAACCTTGGTCAATGGTGCGACCAAAGTTTTCTTCTTCAACGGCAATGAGTTTTTGAATATATTCTTGCTTATCTTTCAGTTCGGGATAAGCGTCGTTTTCTTTAATTACGGTAGCAGCCACTTCGGACAAGAAGGGACGTTCAATACCAAGCAGTCGACCATGACGAGCGGCACGACGAAGCAAACGACGAAGCACATAACCGCGACCTTCGTTAGAGGGCATAACCCCGTCACCAATCATCATGGTGGTGGAGCGAATATGGTCGGTAATTACACGCAAAGAAATATCGGTTTTTTCGTTTTGATGATAAGGGATACCGGCAATATCGCTGATATGTTTCATTACGTTTTGCACGGTGTCAACCTCGAACAGATTGTTTACCCCTTGCATAACGCAAGCAAGGCGCTCCAGGCCCATACCGGTGTCGATATTGGGATGGTCAAGGGGAGTATAAGTACCCTTCCCGTCGGAATCAAATTGGGTAAACACCAAATTCCAAACTTCCATATAGCGGTCGCAGTCGCAGCCCAATTTGCAGTCGGGTTTGCCGCAAGAATATTCCGCACCACGGTCATAGTGAATTTCAGAGCAAGGGCCGCACGGACCAGAGCCGTGTTCCCAGAAGTTGTCGGCTTTGCCCATGCGAACAATGCGGTCGGGGTCTACCCCAACCTCTTTGGTCCAAATTTCAAAAGCTTCGTCGTCATCTTCATAAATGGTAACCCACAAGCGGTCAATCGGCAATTCCAATACTTTGGTAAAGAATTCCCAAGCCCATGCGGTGGCTTCATGTTTAAAATAATCGCCAAAAGAGAAGTTACCCAACATTTCAAAATAGGTGCCGTGACGAGCAGTTTTACCCACGTTTTCAATATCGGGTGTACGGATGCATTTTTGGCAAGTGGTAACCCGTTTTCGGGGAGGTGTAATCTCTCCTGTAAAGTATTTTTTCATGGGAGCCATGCCCGAGTTAATGAGCAACAGCGATTTATCATTTTGGGGAATCAAGGAAAAACTGGGAAGACGCAAGTGACCTTTGCTTTCAAAAAAGCTGAGATATTGCTCCCGCAGTTCATTTAAACCGGTCCATTTCATAAAATACAACCTCTTTTACTAATCCATAGATGGGTATATTATACAATCTATGGATGAATTTGTCAACGAAAAACACAAGATTTTGTGCGGAATTTTACAAAAAAAGCAAGGAGGACAGCATTCATCCTCCTTGCTAACACAGTCATTGTTTCGGCTGATGACAGCTGTTGCGAAACGCACAGCCGGAACAACCGCAACCACAGGTAGATTTTCCTCTTTTTTTGTTTTTAACTTGTACAACAATGACAATTCCAACAACTGCTATAACAATTGCCAAAACCAACCAACTTTGCCAATTCATTTGATTCATGCCACCTTATTCACGAAATTGATTCTTATACGGATTCGGTCTAAACAACAGCACAAGAAACATCGCTAAAACAGCAAAAGCAAGTATTGTCCAACCGGTAAAAGCGCCGCAAATAATTAAGTTTCCAAATTGATAAACCATCAGCGAAATGGCATAGGCAAAACAACACATATACCCGATGGTAGCGATCGTCCACTTGGCGTTATTCATCTCACGTTTGATCGCACCCATAGCCGCAAAGCAGGGAGCGCACAACAAATTAAAAATCAAGAAAGACATGCCGGAAAGTCCGCTGTTATTAAATATCGTTGCAAAGGCTGTTTCAGCAGATCCCATTCCCAGTGCGCCAAAAACGCCAACCACTTCTTCTTTTGCTACCAATCCCAATACGGTAGCAACGCCACCTTGCCAATTGCCAAAGCCCAAAGGAGCAAAGGCATAGGCAATCACTTTGCCCAACTCCTCTAAAATAGAAGCACCACCGTGTTCTGCGGTAATATAATGGAACCCGCCTGTAAACGAAAGATTATTAAGAACCCATATTACAATGCTGGCAATCAGAATCACCGAGCCCGCTCGCTTAATAAATCCCCATCCGCGTTCCCAAGTAGCACGCAAAACATTAGACATTATAGGCGCGTGATATGCCGGAAGTTCCATAACAAAAGGCGCAGGATTGCCGGCAAAGGGTTTGGTCTTTTTTAACATCAATCCGGTCAAAACCACCGCACCAATACCTATAAAGTAAGAGGCAACAGCAATCAAAGAACTACCGCCAAACAAAGCACCGGAAATCAACCCAACAATCGGCATTTTCGCGCCACAGGGGATAAACCCTGTCGTCATAATGGTCATTTTACGATCGCGATCCTGCTCGATTGTGCGCGAAGCCATAATCCCGGGCACCCCGCAACCGGAAGCCACCAGCATAGGGATAAACGATTTGCCCGATAAACCGAATTTGCGAAATACGCGATCCATAATAAATGCCACACGGGACATATAACCGATATCTTCCAAAATAGAAAGCATAAAAAACAAGATAAACATTTGCGGAACGAAACCCAACACAGCGCCCACACCGCCTACGATTCCCTCTTGAATCAAGGAATATAACCAGGGAGCAATAATCGGCGCGCCCTCCGCATTTAACAGCACCATATCCAACAATTCCGGTACACTGTGCCAGTTCGCCATAAACGATGGTAACTCTCCAGCTTCCACAACCTCTGCAAAAGAACCAAAAACACCCTCCGTCATAAAGGTTACCGACCAATCGCCAACCGTCCCAATAGATAAGGTATAAACCAGCCACATAACCAAAACAAAAATTGGAAGTGCCAATATGCGATTGGTAGCAAATCGGTCAATCCTGTCTGACAGGGTTAAGCCGCCATTATTTTTTTTGTGGAAACAACTTTTCATCAAATTCTCAATAAACACATACCGCTGATTGGTGATAATACTCTCAGAATCATCATCTAGTTCACGTTCCACTTTTTCAATATCCTTTTGTATATGGGAAAGCGTTAACTCATCCAAAGACAGTTGTTCAAGCACGCGGGCATCTCGTTCAAAGATTTTAACCGCATACCAACGTTGATACACTTCAGGCATTGTGTTATGTACAGTCGCTTCTTCTATATGAGCAATGGCATGCTCAACTATACCGGAAAAAATATATTTGTCGCAAGCAACTTTACTTTTGGCCGCTTTTATAGCAAGTTCCGTCGCCTCGGCAACACCCTCGCCTTTTAATGCTGAAATCTCGACCACAGGGCAACCCATCCCCTGAGCAAGTTTATCAATGTGAATGTGATCACCGTTTTTGCGTACCACATCCATCATATTAACAGCAATAACCACGGGAATACACAGTTCCATTAATTGGGTTGTAAGGTATAAGTTTCGCTCCAAATTTGTACCGTCTACAATATTCAAAATTGCATCCGGGCGCTCATCTAACAAATAATTTCGTGCTACAACTTCTTCTAACGTATAAGGAGACAAGGAATAAATACCGGGTAAATCAATAACGATTACGTCGTCATGTTTTTTTAATTTTCCTTCTTTTTTCTCTACCGTAACGCCGGGCCAGTTACCAACATATTGGTTTGAGCCGGTCAATGTATTGAAAAGGGTCGTTTTACCGCAATTGGGATTACCGGCTATGGCAATTCTGTAACTCATGGTCTTTTCCTCCGTTATCCTACATACCGTTACTCTGTAAGTTCTATCATTTCAGCATCCGCTTTTCGCAACGACAGTTCATAACCCCGCAAATTAATTTCAATAGGGTCTCCCAACGGCGCTACCTTGCGTACGTAAACCCGTACATTTTTAGTAACACCCATATCCATGATTCGTCTGCGAACAGCGCCATCTCCATGGACTTTAACTACTGTAGCGCTTTTCCCTACTTTTAATTCTTTCAACGTTTTCAAGACAGGTTCCTCCCGCAGTTAGCACATGCTAACCAAAATACAAAAGCAAAGTTAGCAACCGCTAACCAAGTACATTTTACACAGGTTGCTACGGTTTGTCAAGTCTTTTTTATCCCGAAATTAAATATTTTTTTACAAACCTTTGGCAATGACTTGCAAATTTATATATTAATGGTATAATTATTATATAAACATATAAAAGAGGTGTTTTATGATGTGCAACTCGCCTAAAGTAGCCCATCGACTTCTCAGTATCTTGTTGGTCATTTGTTTGCTTGGTTCGTTCTTCTCTTTTACCACAATTGGCGCACAAGCCACAACGCGAACACCTGTCTCTCCCAACGAATACTGGGGTAAAAAACAACTTGCTACACTAAGCAACGGTAATGCAATGGTGTATGCGTACGAACAACTTGCCACAGGTATTGAAAACTGCACCGCTGAAATTTCCTTGTCCTCGCCTTTTAAAAATTATTACATCACATGGGATGAATTTCAAACGGTATTGTACACTTATATTCGTGATTATCCCCAGCATTTTTGGTTAGGAAACGGGTACAATTACCGTCAAAACTCAAGCGGGAAAATTACTTCATTTATCCCCTCCTACCTTTTAAGCGGATCCGCTCTTACTACTGCCCGTCAGCAATTCGACGCGGCGGTAAAAGAGGTTCTTGATCACATTACCAATGATATGACAGAGCCTCAAATCGAGAAATACATTCACGATTACCTTGCCGAAAAAATCACCTATACCAGCGGGGGAACCCATTCTCATAATGCATACGGCGCTTTAGTAGAAGGGAAATCGGTCTGCGAAGGATACGCCGAATCGTTCCAATACCTATTATACCAAGCGGGCATTTTATGTGTTACCGTTACCGGAGATGCCTACTCCACCGGCTCTACCACACCCGAGGCTCACGCTTGGAGTTTAGTAAATATCGATGATGAGTTTTACTATGTCGATTTGACCTGGAATGACCAGGATCTGGCTGTCCCCATTTATGCTTACTACAACGTCACAACCGCTGATATGGAACGAGATCACATATTAGACGAGTATCCCTATGATTTCCCTCTTTGCACCGCTACAAAGGCCAATTACTTTACCTCCTTCGGTGCCGCAATCGATTCATGGAATACGGAAGTGGTTGCTGACGTATTTCGTAAAAGCGGCAACTATGGTCAATTTCGCATTACCGATGAATCCTTTGATTTTTGGAGTGCACTGAGTCAAAACCGCAGTTCGCTCACCAATCAAGTCAATGTCATTGGAACGGTAAAATACTCAGCCTATATCATGCAAGACGTTTATTTTGTAATAATAAACGGACAGCTTCGCGGGGACGTAAATGCCGACAAGTTTTTTAACGATTCCGATTTAACAGCGCTATTGGATCATTGTACGGGGACACGGCTGATTACCGACAGCACCTTGCTAAAAGCCGCCGATGTTAACCAAGATAATCAAGTAGACATACGAGATCATCAACGTTTGTATGAGCACATAAAACAAACCCGTTTGATCAACGCTGTCGGTGAAGGGATTCCTACCGCTTCCAATCAAACAGTTCAACTTGAGCTACAGCCGGAATGCTGTGAACTATCTGCTACAGAAGGGTCCAAAGAAGTAATATACACCATGACCCTTACCCCACCTGCCGGCGAACAGATACATGCTTTGACCGCAACCATTGCGTTTCCTGCCAACACAACGTGGAACAACATCACACTCGCTGACGAACTTTCAAATCACTTTGAACTCTCTGTGGTAAACGGCAAGGAAATTCTCTTGTCCGGTTGTCACACGCCCATTACGCAAAAGATGGTCATTGGTCACCTGTCTATCATCATAAACGATTGTTCCATGCCGCAAACCTACGTATTGTCAATAACCGATGATATCTGCGCATCCAATACAGAAAACCATTCTCTCGCCCATAGTTGCGACACACTAACCGTTCTTTCTCCTTCCGATACCAATGATAACCAAGCTGCACAAGCTGTTGTCGATATGATTTCGCTCTTAAACGTGCAAACCTTGGACGATGAAGCTGACGTGTTAGCCACACGAAATGCCTACAATGATTTAACCGATGCTCAAAAGCAATTGGTATCCAATCTTGACCGATTACAAGCGGCCGAGCAAGCAATTGAACAATTAAAAGTCGAAGCCGAGAACCTCGCCGCCGACAAAGCCGCCGCAAAAGCGGTAGATGACATTATAGATGCTCTTGATGTGAAATCCTTGGACGATGAGCCCGCCGTGGTTGCCGCTCGTGAAGTTTATGAAGCCTTGACTGAATCGCAAAAGGGTTACATAACGAAATTGGAACGATTAGAAGCCGCCGAGCAAGCCATTCAAGACTTGAAAAACGCTACCCCTCCCGTGGTAACCCTTTACGGGGATGTGGATGAAGATGGCAAAGTTTCTGCCGCCGATGCTTTGGAGGTTCTGAAAAGCGTAGTTGGCAACGTGACCTTAACCGACCAACAAAAAATCCTTGCCGACGTGGACGGCGACAAGAAGCTCTCCTCTGTGGATGCTTTGTTAATCCTCAAAAAGGTGGTTGGTAAAATCGACTGTTTCCCTGTGGAAAAATAAGGAAAACCGCACAGACAAAAAACAAGCCTTGCTGAAAGCAAGGCTTGTCTTTTGTCTGAATTCACTTATAATTTTGCAACATCCGCATCGGTAATAATATGAAAGCCGGCATTTTCCAGTGCGCTTTCGGTAGCGGCATTATCTGCCACACGAAGCACCACATATGCGTGTTTTTCGGTGCGGGTCATGAAAGCATATAAATATTCCATGTTAATCCCCGCTTCATCCAACACGGCAAGAGCCTTAGAAAGTTTCCCGGGTTGATCACCGATTTTTACACCGACAACATCGGTAGTGTTAATCAGGTAACCCTCATCCGAAAGGGTTTTCTTAGCAGTTTCGGTATCATCCACAATCAAACGAAGAATACCGAAATCTTGGGTATCGGCAATCGAAAGAGCCCGAATGTTTACTTCGTGAGCGGCCAAGGTATCGGTAATGCCAACCAAGGCACCTTGTTTGTTTTCTACAAAAACGGTTAATTGTTTCAACGACATAAGTAGGACTCCTTTCAATTAAATCAATTTACGTTTGTCAATCACTCGCACGGCTTTGCCTTCGCTACGGGTGATAGACTTGGGCGGTACCAGATGCACGGTGGGGTTAATGCCAAGCATTACTTTCATCGCATTGGACAATGCTTTTTCCAATTGGGTTACACCGCTTACGGTATCGGTAAATTGTTCGGGATTCATTTCAACGTTTACGTCAAAGGTATCGTTATTGCCCTTGCGATCCACGATGATTTGATAGTTGGGTTGATAGCCTTCTTTTAATAATACGGCTTCGATTTGGCTGGGGAATACGTTCACCCCACGGATAATCAGCATATCATCGGTACGGCCCATGGGTTTTGCCATTTTCACAAAGGTACGACCGCAAGAACATTCTTTCCGAGTAAGCACACAAATGTCACGGGTGCGATAGCGTAGCAGAGGAAATGCTTCTTTATCCAAAGCGGTAAATACCAACTCCCCTTTGCACCCCTCAGGCAATACTTCACCGGTGTCGGGATCGATGATTTCCGCATAAAAGTGGTCTTCATTGATATGCATACCGGTTTGCGCTTCACACTCAAAAGCGACACCCGGGCCTGTGGTTTCGGTAAGACCGTAGATGTCGTATGCTTTAATACCCAAGGTTTCTTGGATTTGTTGGCGCATTTCTTCGGTCCAAGGCTCGGCACCGAAGATACCTGCTTTTAAGGGGATATCTTCCGGCTTATAGCCTTGTTCCTTCAACGATTCGCCAATATATGCGGCATAAGAAGGGGTGCAGCACAAAATGGTAGCACTAAGGTCGGTCATAAACTGAATTTGCCGTTCGGTAAAACCGGAAGACATAGGCAAGGTAAGACAACCCACTTTGTGAGAGCCGCCATGCAAGCCCATGCCGCCTGTAAACAAACCGTAGCCGTAAGCCACCTGACAAACGTCTTTTTTGGAACCGCCTGCGGCAACAATGGCACGGGCACAACAATCTTCCCACAAGTCTACATCCTTTTGGGTATAAAATGCTACTACACGACGGCCTGTAGTTCCCGAGGTAGAGTGAATACGCACACAATCTTCCAAAGGTTTGGCAAGCAAGCCGTAAGGATATGCTTCGCGCAAGTCGGCTTTGCTGAGGAAAGGCAGTTTATGCAAATCGTCAATACCGCAGATATCTTCGGGTTTTACACCCTTTTCATCCATCAACTTACGATAGTAAGGCAGATTTTCGTAAACATGCTTTACTTGTTTTACCAGTTTTTCGGACTGCAGTTTTTTCAGTTCGTCTACCGGCATGGTTTCAATTTCTTTTTGAAAATACCGTTTTTCCATGTTTTGCGCCTTCTTTAATATAAATATCGGATTTAAGCGTTGTAGCCCAAATCAAATGCTTTTTTGTTCATTTCTACAAACTTGGGAGCCACCGTGTTTTCAATAGCGGTAATCCAACGTTCATAAGGAATGTTAAATTGTTTTGCGGCTTTGCCCATCAACACGATGTTTACTGCTTTGGAAGAGCCTGCTTGCTCGGCAAGAGTAAGAGCATCCAACGCATCCACGTCTACCCCTTTGGCGGTAAGTTCATCCAATACGTCTACGGGGTATTGGGCGGCATCGATAATAACCGGCATGGGGTCGATTTGTTGGGTGTTTACCACGATTTTGCCATCTTTTTTCAAATAACGAGCATAACGTGCGGCTTCTAATTTTTCAAAAGCAATAATTACGTCGGCTTCGCCGTCGGTAACAATGGGAGAATACACCTTTTCGCCAAAACGAACGTAGGTTACTACCGAACCGCCTCGTTGGCTCATGCCGTGTACTTCGCTTACTTTTACGTCAAATCCTTCGTCTACAAGCAGACGTCCCAAAAGCTTAGAGGCAAGCAAACTACCTTGTCCGCCTACGCCTACGATCATAACGCTGGTTGTTTTCATAGTCGTTTCCTCCTTACTCTACAATGGCGTCAAATGCGCACAATTGATTACATACACCGCAACCTACACACAAGGTGGTGTCGATTTTGGCTTTGCCGTTTTTCATGCTGATTGCGGGACAACCTAAAGTCATGCAACGCTTGCAAGACTTGCATTTGTCCTCATCTACCTTCAAAGCAGGCTTGGCTTTTACCGATTTCAGCAACACACAGGGACGGCGGGAAATAATAACCGAAGGCTCTTCGGCGGCCAACTCCTCTTTTACAGCGGTGTCGCAGGCTTTTAAATCATAGGGGTCAACCACGCGTACACGATTAATACCCAAAGCTTTGCAAAGAGATTCCAAATCCACTTTGGCGGCAGGGTCACCTTTAATATTAAAACCGGTGGTGGGGTTTTGTTGGTGACCGGTCATGCCGGTAATGGAGTTGTCCAAAATAATTACGGTAGAATTGGTAGCATTATAAGCCACGTTCACAAGACCGGTCATACCCGAATGCATAAAGGTGGAGTCACCAATTACAGCCACGGATTTTTTCTCGGCATCAGCACCGCGGGCAGCGTTAAAACCGTGAAGTCCCGAAATAGAAGCACCCATGCAAAGAGTGGAATCCAAAGCATTCAAAGGAGCAACCGCACCCAAGGTATAACAACCAATGTCACCCATGGCAGTAATTTTGTTTTTGGACAAGGTATAGAACAAACCGCGGTGGGGGCAACCGGCACACATCATAGGCGGGCGGTTGGGGATTTCGGAATCAGCCGTTACCACCCGGGGCAATTCTTTACCAAACGCGGCGGCAATGGTGGCTTGGGAAAACTCGCCCAAGGGAGAGAACAACTCTTTGCCCACACAGTCAATCCCCAAAGCACGCACGTGGGTTTCAATAATGGGATCTAATTCTTCTACCACGTACAATTTCTTTACCTTAGCGGCAAAATCTTTAATTAGTTGTACAGGCAAGGGATTAGGCATACCGATTTTCAAAATGGAGGCGCTATCCCCCATCACTTCCTTTACGTACAAATAAGAGCAACCAGACGTGATAATACCAATTTCGTCGCTATTCATTTCAACGGTGTTATACATGCAATCTTCGGCAAGTTGTTGCAGTTTCAAGGTGCGTTCTTCTACAAAAGGATGGCGTTTGATGGCGTTACCGGGCATCATAATAAACTTGGCACCGTTCTTTTGGTAGTCTTTCAGCACCGCGGGTTGGGCTTCGCCAAGTTCCACAATGGATTGGCTATGAGCAATACGAGTGCAAGTACGCAAAATAACGGGAGTGTCGTATTCTTCCGAAAGAGCAAAAGCCGATTTGGCAAAATCATAGGCTTCTTGAGAATCAGCGGGCTCTAACATAGGCACTTTGGATGCAATGGCATAGTGGCGGGAATCTTGCTCGTTTTGAGAAGAATGCATGGCGGGATCGTCTGCCACGCAAATAACCATACCACCGTTTACACCGGTATAAGACAACGTAAAAAGCGGGTCGGCGGCTACATTCAAGCCAACGTGTTTCATGGCACAAGCAGAGCGAGCCCCTGCCAAAGAAGCACCGAAAGCAACCTCGGCGGCTACTTTTTCGTTGGGAGCCCATTCGGAATGCAAATCATCATATTTGGATAAAAATTCAGTAATTTCGGTAGAGGGTGTACCGGGGTAAGAAGATACCACACCCAAACCGCCGTCGTGCAGACCTGCGGCTACCGCTTGGTTACCAATCATTAATTTTTTCATGGGAATCGTTTCCTTTCTTACGATTTGTTTTGGCTATCTACCAAACCTTCGCCGCCATACAGTTTGCGGAGTTTTGGTTTTTCAATTTTGCCGGTGGGGTTACGAGGTACATCGGCAAAAATAATCTTACGGGGTCGTTTATAACGAGGCAGGTCTTTACAAAACTCGTTAATTTCTTCCTCGGTGCAGGTCATATCCTGCTTCACTTCAATAATTGCTGTGGCAATTTCGCCAAGACGGGCATCCGGCAGACCAATAACCGCCACGTCTTTGATTTTAGGATAAGCCGCCAAGAAATTTTCGATTTGCACGGGATAGAGATTTTCGCCCCCGGTAATGATCACGTCCTTTTTGCGGTCAACCAGATAGATAAACCCTTCTTCATCTTGCATGGCCATATCCCCTGTATAAAGCCAGCCGTCTTTTAAGGAATCGGCGGTGGCTTTTTCGTCACGATAGTAGCAGGTCATAACACCGGGACCTTTCAGGCAAAGTTCGCCAACGTCGCCTTGTGCTACTTCCTCCCCTTCGGGAGAAACGATTTTGGTTTGCCAACCGTAACCGGGAATCCCAATCGCGCCTACTTTGTGGATATTTTCTACCCCCAAGTGTACCGCACCGGGACCAATGGATTCGGAAAGCCCATAGTTGGTATCGTAAGCATGATTTGGGAAATATTCCAACCAACGGCGAATCAGGCTTTGAGGTACCGGCTGCGCACCAATATGCATCAACCGCCAACGAGAAAGGTCAAACTCTTCTAACCTAACTTCGCCGCGGTCAAGAGCATTGAGAATATCTTGCGCCCAAGGCACCAACAACCAAACAATAGAGCATTGCTCGGAGCTTGCCGCCTCTAAAATACTGCGAGCGCCCGTCCCTTTTAAGATAACTGCTTTGGAGCCGGAAATCAAGCTACCAAACCAGTGCATTTTCGCCCCCGTATGATAAAGCGGCGGAATGCAAAGGAAGCAATCGTCCTTGGTTTGACTATGGTGATTTTGTTCCACTTGACAAGAGAAAATCAAGCTTTCATGATTATGTAAAATGGCTTTGGGGAAGCCGGTA
>JAFYMD010000060.1 GCA_017556785.1 Clostridia bacterium
CGCGCCTACCGACAGCCGCAAAAAAGCAATGAAGGCATTGATCGTCATTGCCGTGCCGGTGATCATCGGTTCGTTGGCTTCGCAAATTGCGGGATTGATCGACGTTATGACGGTGCAACGTCGCTTGAGCGACGCTGTGCAAGCCGATCCCGAATTTTTCAAAGCCAATTTTGGGGGTATGTGGAGCGATTTGGAGGCACAGTGCGTAGCAGAAAAGGTATCGCCCGCGTTGATTGTCGACACGATCAAAAGCAAGATTCCCAACTATTTATACGGTTGTTACAAAGGCTTTGCTTTTTCCATTTACAGCCTGCTTCCTACCATTACCTCGGTGATCGGTGTCAGCGCCCTTCCGGTTATGACCACCGCTTTTTCGTCTGGCAACCGACAAGAAACCAAACAAACCATGGAATCGGTGGTTCGTATTACTTCCTTGCTCGCCATGCCCGCAGGATTCGGGATTGCGGCGATCAGCGAAGGGATTTTGCATTTACTGTATCCCGCCGAACCCATTGGTGCGGCGATTTCGGCAGCACCCTTAACCGTGTTGGGTTTTGCGGTCATTTTCGGCGCCATGTCTATGCCCATGACCAACCTGTTGCAAGCCATTGGGAAAGAACGCATTCCGGTTATCAATATGTTGATTGGTGCGCTCATTAAAATCGGTCTTAACTTCTGGCTGGTAGGGGAGCAAGGGGTAAATATTGTGGGTGCCGCTATCAGTACGTTGGCTTGCTACGTGTTTATTTGTGTGGCGGATTATATTGCGCTGGTCAAATATACCGGTATTCGTCCCAATTTTATGGCGGCGGTGATCAAGCCTTTGATTGCTTCCTCCTTATGCGGATTGGGCGCTTGGGCGGCTTACGGATTGGCAAGCAGAGCGGTTTCCATGAACTTGGCAACCCTGATTTCTATTGCAGTTGCGGCCGTAATTTACCTTGTGGCGGTGCTTTTGCTTAAAATTATTACAAAAAATGACGTTTTAATGCTTCCAAAGGGAGAAAAAATCGCAAAAGTACTTGCAAAATTTCACGCAATAGGGTAAAATAGGTAAGGTATCAAATTTTGGGAGATTTGGAAAATGTCGGTTTCTTTTACTCGAAAAGAAAGATATACGGTAGACGATCTGCTTCATATCGTGTATCTGTTACGCCAACCGGACGGTTGCCCGTGGGACAGAGAACAAACCCATACGTCCATTCGTAACAACTTTTTAGAAGAAGTTTACGAGGCGATTGATGCCATTGACCAAAACGACAGCGAAAACCTGAAAGAAGAATTGGGAGACGTGTTGTTGCAGGTGGTCATGCACGCGCAAATAGAAAAAGAAGAAAATCGGTTCGACTTTTCCGACGTGGTGCATGACGTGTGCTATAAATTGGTGGAACGTCATCCTCATGTGTTCGGCAGCGTAGTCGCCAACAACGGCGAGCAAGCGCTGGACAGTTGGGAGGCAGTCAAACGTCAAACCAAACAACAAGAAACCTATACCCAAACCCTGGAGAGTGTGCCAAAAGCGTTTCCCGCTCTTATGCGCGCCCAAAAGGTGCAAAAGCGTGCCGCCAAGGCAGGATTTGACTGGCCGGAAATGTCCGGCGCTTTGGAAAAAATCGGAGAAGAAGCGCGAGAACTCGCCTGGGCCGACGAACACCACGTGGTGGAGGAATTGGGCGATCTGTTGTTTTCGGTGGTCAACGTGTCACGATTCTTAAAAATCGACAGCGAGCAAGCCTTGCAAGCCGCCACCGACAAATTTATTCGTCGTTTTGCCGGAGTAGAAGAATTGGCCAACGAACGTGGGCTCGATATGCGATCTGCTACGTTAGAAGAGTTGGACCAACTGTGGGACGAAGTAAAAGCTAGGAATTCTCGGTAACATACCGTTGAAATCAATAAATTTTAATATGGAGGAATGAGAAATGAACAAGACTGAATTGGTAGCCGCCGTAGCAGAAAAAGCCGGCATCTCCAAAAAAGACGCTGACAAAGCTGTTGCTGCCGTCATCGAAGCTATCACCGAAGAATTGGTAAAAGGTGAAAAAGTTCAATTGGTTGGTTTTGGTACTTTTGAAGTACGCGTTCGTGGCGAAAGAACCGGCCGTAACCCCCGCACCAAAGAAACCATTACTATCCCTGCTTCTAAGCAACCTGCTTTCAAAGCCGGCAAAGCTTTGAAAGTTGCTGTGGACAAATAAGATTGTCCGATTTATTCGGGGGCGAAATCGCCCCCGTTTTTTTCTTGAAATTTTTATACGAGGAGTCAAACTCATGCGTTTAGATAAATATTTAAAAGTTTCCCGTATCATTAAACGGCGAACCGTTGCCAACGAAGCCTGTGATGCCGGTCGTGTGACCGTAAACGGCAAAGTGGCTCGTGCCTCTTACGACGTAAAAGTAGGGGATTTGCTGACCATTTCCTTGGGACAACGTCCCATTACCGCCCGTGTTACGGTGGTCACCGAACACGCCCTGAAAGAGGACGCCAAGACCATGTACGAGATTGTGGAAGGGTAAAGAAAAAGACCGTGGCCTAAGAGCCGTACACCAAATGACAGTCAAAAAGCTGTGTGGAAATTCCACACAGCTTTTATTTTTATGCAAGTATGTTGGTATTGGATCCATAGGGATCTTTTCGTGTAGGCGGGCTGTGTTGTTTTACAACGTCACATCCGCGATGATGGGATCATGATCTGAGAAAAACAATTCTCCTTGTTTGGGATGCGGTGCCCATACGTTTTGCATTTGCCACTCTTTTGTAGCAAAAATATAGTCGATTTTCCATGGCTCCTGTTCGGTATCATAGCCGTGAAAGGTGCCGTTCAATTCTGCTGACAAATCGGCAAAACTGCCGCTTTGGGTCATCATTTGAATTTCGGGAGCATCGGGTGTGGCATTGAAATCCCCTGTTACCACCGTGGGCATGGGACGCAAAGCATTTTGGGTTGCATAATGTTGTAACATTTGTGCCACCGCCAATTTACGGGCGTTTTGACCTACGTGGTCGGTGTGTACGTTCATAAAGCGAAAGGGTTGTCCGCCATCAAAAGGCATGAAATCGGCTGACGAAAACACACGGGGACAATGGCTTTGGTCACCGCCGTAGGTGCTGCCGTACACGTGAG
>JAFYMD010000061.1 GCA_017556785.1 Clostridia bacterium
GGCGGATGCCGGCGTTTTGTTCTCTGCTTCTCTCAACCCTTGCGAATACATCGGAATCAAACTGTTTTCCGCCACCGGCTATAAGCTGTCGGTCGAATTGGAAAACCAAATCGAAGCAATCGTTCGCAAAGGGGTAAAGGGAGAAGATCTTCCCGTAGGCGGAGGAATCGGTCATATTACCACCCAACCCGCCGCAATCGAAGATTACATAAAACACATTGTGCGTTCCGTACCCGAAGACGTACGATTCGACGGCATGAAGATCGCCTTGGACTGTGCCAACGGTTCTTCCAGCGTTACCGCCGAAAAAATCTTTACCGCCTTGGGTGCCACCGTACGAATCATGCACAACCTGCCCGATGGGGTCAATATCAACGCCAAATGTGGTTCTACCCACATGGAATCTTTGATGAACTACGTCAAAGAAAACGGCATGGATCTGGGGCTTGCTTTTGACGGCGACGCCGACCGTTGCTTGGCGGTAGATGCCGAAGGCACTTTGGTTGACGGCGACCAGTTGATTGCTGTCAATGCGTTGGACATGAAAGAACGGGGTGTGTTGGCTGACAACACCGCCGTTGTTACCGTTATGACCAACATGGGATTTTGGAAATTTGCCGAGCAAAACGGAATCACCGTACGTAAAACAGCCGTTGGTGACCGTTACGTTTTAGAGGATATGATCCAAGGAGGCTACCTCATTGGTGGGGAACAATCCGGTCATATCATCTTCAAGGATTTTGCCACCACCGGTGACGGACAGTTGACCGGCGTACAATTGTTGGCTGTTATGCATCGCAAAGGAAAATCCTTGAAAGAATTGGCTTCGGTCATGAAAATTTATCCCCAAACCCTTAAAAACATCATGGTTACCCCACAAGCCAAAGATGCTTTTGCCGACGATCCCGGTGTGCAAGAAAAAATCAAAGAAGTGGAACGTCGTTTGGGCGATACCGGTCGCGTGCTGGTGCGTCTGTCCGGTACCGAGCCCAAAATCCGCGTTATGTTGGAAGGGGAAGACCAACAAATCATAGACACCTATGCCGATGAGATTTTGGAAACCATAAAGGAACGATTACTGTAATGCGTATTTCTGATCAATGGAAAGATTATGAGTTGCTGGACACCTGCGACGGAGAACGTCTGGAACGTTGGGGCGATATTATTCTTATTCGCCCCGATCCCCAGGTGATTTGGCATGCCAATAAAAAAGACCCTCGTTGGAAAACCGCCCACGCTCGCTACCACCGTTCCAAAACCGGTGGCGGTCATTGGGAATACTACAAACCGATTCCCGAAGTGTGGAAGATTGCCTACAAGGATCTGCAATTTCAGCTAAAACCAATGGGTTTTAAACACACCGGCCTGTTTCCTGAGCAAGCCGTAAACTGGGATTGGTGTCGGGACTATATTCAACAAGCCGATCGTCCCATGAAGGTGCTGAATTTATTTGCTTATACCGGCGGTGCCACCTTAGCTTGCAGCAGTGCAGGAGCTACGGTCACCCACGTAGACGCTTCCAAGGGCATGGTCGCTTGGGCCAAAGAAAACGCCGCGGTTTCCCACCTTGCCGACAACCCCTTGCGTTGGTTGGTAGATGATTGCGTGAAATTTGTGAAACGAGAGATTCGCCGCGGCAACAAATACGACGGTATCATTTTAGACCCACCCTCTTACGGTCGCGGACCGGGCGGGGAAGTGTGGCAACTGGAAGAAAAACTCTACGATCTGCTTGCCGATTGCAAAGATATTTTAAATCCTGCTCATGGATTTTTGGTCATCAACTCCTACACCACCGGCCTGTCCCCTTCGGTTATGGGATACTTGCTGGGGGAACTGTTCGTTCCTTCTTTTGGCGGTGTAGTCCAAAGCGATGAGATTGGGTTGCCTGTTACCGCAACAGGGCTTACCCTTCCTTGCGGCGCCACCTCGATTTGGCATAAATAATTAAAGTTAGGAAGTGAAACACTTGGAACCTATCATTCAAATCAACGACCTGGAATTTTCCTATACGGTAGAGGAGGACGCCACTCCGATCCCGTTGTTCCAAGGGGTTTCGTTGTCAATTGAAAAAGGCAGTTTTACCGCTATCTTGGGACACAACGGTTCAGGCAAATCCACCTTGGCACGCATGCTAAACGGTATGTTGTTGCCCGACGGCGGCACGGTCACCGTCAACGGTATGGATACTACCGACCAAGACAGTCAACTTGCCATTCGAAAAACCGTGGGGTTGGTATTTCAAAACCCGGACAATCAAATCGTTTCTTCTATCGTAGAAGAAGACGTAGCATTTGGCCCCGAAAACTTAGGACTACCGTCAGACGAAATCCGCAAGCGGGTCGATCATGCGTTGCAGGCAGTCGACATGCTGTCCTATGCCGATCATTCCACCAATCGCCTTTCGGGCGGTCAAAAACAACGAATCGCCATAGCGGGTGTGTTGGCCATGAACCCTTCTTGTTTGGTGTTGGACGAGCCCACCGCCATGTTAGACCCAAAAGGACGGAAAGAAGTGTTGGATACCGTTCGCCGTTTAAACCGTGAACAAGGCATTACGGTGGTGCTTATCACCCATTACATGGAAGAAGCCGCTTTGGCCGATCGCTGTATTGTCATGGAGCATGGTCGCGTGTTACTGGACGGTACCCCAAACGAGGTGTTTGCCCACCGACAAACGTTGGAACAAACCGGCTTGACCATGCCTGCCGCTTGCCAATTGGCTTACGAACTGCAGGATATGGGCATTTCGCTCGAACCGTTCCCACTAACCGAAGCCGACTGCATTGCCGCCTTGGAAAAAACTCTTTCAAAATAAGATAAGGACTTTTCAATATGACACCCATTTTATCTGCCCAAAACCTACATTTTGTATACGGTGAAAAAACCCCTTACGAAAAGCACGCGGTAACCGATATTTCATTTTCGGTCATGCCGGGTGAGATCGTAGGGATTATTGGGCATACCGGATCGGGGAAATCCACCCTGATGCAACTGCTCAACGGCTTACTGAAACCCCATAGCGGTACCGTGATCGTTGACGGTCAAAATATTTGGCAAGACCCCAAAGCCATTCGTCAATACCGTTTTCAGGTCGGCTTGGTATTTCAGTACCCGGAATACCAATTGTTTGATGAGACCGTTGAAAAAGACATTGGGTTTGGGCCAAAAAACATGGGCCTCTCGGAGGAGGAAATCCGCAAACGGGTTTTGCGTGCCGCCGAAATGGTAGAGTTCCCTCCCCACTTGTTGCCCAAATCCCCCTTTGATTTATCGGGCGGCGAAAAACGTCGTGCCGCCATAGCGGGAGTAATCGCCATGGAACCCAAGGTGTTGATCTTGGACGAACCCACAGCAGGGCTTGACCCCAAAGGTCGTCAAACCATTTTGGACATGATTCGTGCATACAACCAAAAAACCGGTGCTGCCGTGTTGTTTGTTTCACATAACATGGAAGACGTTGCCGCACTTTCTCAACGAGTTTTGGTGCTAAGCAGGGGGAAAGAGGTTCTGTTCGGAACCCCTAAAGAAGTATTTTCTCAACCCGACGTGTTGCAACAAATGTCGCTGGATGTGCCCATCGCCACCCGCATTTTGGACGCCCTTTCGCAAAAAGGATATGCTTTGCAAAAAGGAATTTATACCATTCCTGATGCCGCCAAGGAAATCGTGCGGTTTATGAAAGAAGGTGACCGTCATGCTCAATGACATCACCTTTGGTCAGTATTACCCCGGCAACGGCGTCATTCATAAAATGGACCCGCGTGCCAAGATTTTGTTTACCATCGCTTTTATCGTACTAAGCTTCATAGCGGGAAATGCGGTTAGTTTATTGTTAGTTACCTTTGCTTTGGGTGCGGTCATTTTATTGTCTCGCATTCCATTGAAAATGTACTTAAAGACCCTGAAACCCATCATTCCCATTATTATACTAACATCGATCATCAATGCGCTGTATGTTTCGTCGGGCAAGGTGTTGGTGGAGTGGCAATTTATTACCATCACATCCGGCGGCTTACTGACCGCCGTGTATATGTCCACCCGCATTGCATTGCTCATTATGTGCAGTTCCATGCTGACCTATACTACCACTCCCACCCAATTGACCGACGCGATCGAACGCTTGCTTTCTCCTTTGAAATACATAAAGCTGGACGTTCATTCGTTGGCTATGATGATGACGATTGCGCTACGGTTTATCCCCACGCTGATTGAAGAAACCGAAAAGATCATGTCAGCACAAAAAGCCCGTGGTGCTGACATGGAAAACGGCGGACTGCTCAAACGCATTAAGGCTCTGATCCCCGTACTGATCCCCTTGTTGATTTCTTCTTTTCGTCGGGCTTCGGAATTGGCCGATGCCATGGAATGCCGCTGTTATCATGGCGGCAAAGGGCGAACCCGTATAAAAAAACTACACATGGGGCTTATTGATCTTGTTTCGTTGATTGCCTTAGCCGCGGTCTTTGTCGGTGTGATTTTTGCCAACGCATGTCTTTCCGGGGTTTTGTACTCCTTGTTTATCGGCGGTGTGTTATGAGATATTTACTGACCATTCGATACATCGGCACAGCGTATCACGGGTGGCAAGTGCAAGAAAATGCCCTTGCGATTCAACCGATCATACAAGACGCCTTGCAAGAAATGTTCCCTCACCGTCCCGGTGTTACCGGATGCAGCCGCACCGACAGCGGTGTGCATGCCAACATGTATTGTTGTCATTTTGACAGTCCTCTTGAACGCGACCCCTTTGGCATTATTTGCTCGGTCAATCGCAACCTGCCGAACGATATTGCCGCTACCCATTGTCGGGTAGTAGACGAGGAATTTCATGCTCGTTACAGCGTAACTGCCAAAGAATACGTTTATCGTATATACAACGGCGTGCACCGCGATCCGTTTGCACACCAATTGGCTTATCACTATCGATTCCCATTACATCATGAGGCGATGCACCAAGCCGCCCAACATTTTGTGGGAACGTATGACTTTTCTTCCTTTTGCGCCAACAACGCCAAACCCGGTGACCGCACCCGTCAGGTATTTGCCGCCTCGGTAGAACGCGACGGTGATTACGTTGTATTTCGGGTTTCGGCAAACGGATTTTTGTACAACATGGTTCGCATTATGGTAGGCACTCTTTTGCGTGTCAGCGAGGGAAAATTCACTCCCGATCAAATCCCCGAG
Source organism: Clostridia bacterium (assembly GCA_017556785.1). Taxonomy (GTDB): domain Bacteria; phylum Bacillota; class Clostridia; order Oscillospirales; family Acutalibacteraceae; genus UMGS1484. The sequence goes on from JAFYMD010000061.1 coordinate 5,188, forward strand.
ATCATTGCGGCCCGTTGTCGCGATCGGGCAGGCCCTACCGCACCGCCCCAAGGGTTATACTTAAACCAAGTTTTTTATGAGGAGGTCTGATCCATGGCTAACTCAAACAACTCCAAACGTCCTTCGCGGGTAATTGCGGCAGGACGCAGTGAAAAAAAGCAAAAAAAAATTCAAGACCGTTTGGCGCGACAAGAGCAAAAAATGGCTGAAAAATTAGAACGGGAAGCACATCCGGAAAAATCCGTTTCTCCCAAAAAACGCCCTGTCAAATCTGAGGCAACACCAACAGAACGTTCCCGTTCCCCCAAACCCGATTCCACGCCAAAGGTCAAACAAAAAAATCGCCGTGTCAATACCGACACCGCCAAACAAACCTTGTCCAAGGTAAAAAACGGATTTCAGGTAATCACCGGCGGTCGCCGCAAACGATTTTTCCGCATAGGTGCCGTTTTGGCGGTTTTGCTGACCGTAATCATTTTGATCAACGTTATGGTACCGGTCAGCGTAGGCGAATATTTTGAAAATGTATTTGCCGGATTTGGTTCGGGTGACGGATTTCCCATTTCGGTATCTACCTCGGAAAAAAGTTGCTTGATCAAATCGGGAAGTGACACCGCCTTACTGGGAGATTCTTCTCTTATGCTATACAAATCCAACGGCAAGCTGTTGTTTGAGCGACAACACGGCTTCACCAATCCCGCCGTTGCCACCAGTACCTCTCGTATTTTACTGTACGATCGGGGAAACTCCGGTGTGCGGATCGAAAACCGAGCCAAAACCATATTATCCCTTGAAGCCAAGGGGGATATTATTACCGCCAACATTGCCTATAACGGTGCCTTTACCGTCGCCACCAAAGGCGGCAACTATGTTGCCGACGTAACGGTTTACGATTCCGACGGGTTAGAACAATACACATGGCATTCGGCAACGCGCCACGTAACCGGTGTCGCCCTTTCCGATAACGGTCGTTTTTTGGCTGTTACCACTCTGCATGTGGAAGGCGGGGAAGCAATCAGCGGTTTGTTAATGTTCGATACACATGAAAACGTTACCCTATCGGAACAAGCCTATAAAGGAGAACTTGCTCTTTCGGTAGAATTCAAAGACGACGTAGCGGTTGCGGTATTGCAAAACCGTTTGGTTATGGCCGACACCGAAGGTGGGAAAAAAGAACACCTTTTTGAAAACGGTCGTTTGATCTGCTTCGACAATCGCAATGCCGACGGAACCGTGGTCGTTTTGGAGCAATTTCAAAACGCAACGCAAAACCAACTGCTAATCTTTGACCACACCCTTACCTTAACAGGCCAACGAAATATCGTTGTTTCGGGTGTTTCGGTTTCTGCCGACGCAGATTCGGTTGCTCTGCTTTTGCA